>DASSHJ010000071.1:0-11041 GCA_035692965.1 Nitrosospira sp.
AACAGTGGGCGATAACCGGAACGGGAAATAGGTCTCAGGAATTTGAGATCCCCGCTTGAACCCGGGACGAGCAGCCGGACGTCGACGCCGTCCATTGCAGCGCCTCTCAAGGCCTGAACATAGCTGGTTGTTCCAACAAAATAGGCATCCGTGAGCCACAGTGTTTTCTGGGCCAGCACGGTGATCAGGTGCTCGAGCCGATACAGCGCCGCGGTGTTCGTCGCGCTACCTAATACGCGCAGATCGACATCACCTACGGGAGGGATGGAAGCCTGGGATGGTAGTTCATCGACGGGTAGCTCGGGACCTGCCTCTGCCCAGACCAGGGAAAACGAGCGGGCGACATCGGCGACAATAGGCCCGCGTACCTCCACTCCGGTGTCGCGCCAGGGAGGGATGCCGCGTTCGGGATATCCCACCCACATTTGCCCGACACACAATCCGCTCACAAATGCGACACGATTATCGACGCAGAGGGATTTTCGATGCAGCCTGCTCAACCATCCCAGCGGACTGTCCAGGCGAGGCGGGTTGAAACAGCGCACTTCAACGCCGTTTTCCGCCAAGCGGCGCCAGAAGCTGCTCGATGTTTCGGTGAGTGCCCCCATCCAGTCATACAGCACTCGGACGCGGACACCTTCCTTCGCCTTGGATATGAAAACATCGGAAAACTCTTGTCCGATCTTGTCATCGCGGATGATATAGTTTTCGAAGTAAACCGTTTTTTCCGCGGAGCGGATTGCTTCAAACCAAGCCGGGTAATTCTCAGCTGCATCCTTGAGAAGCCGAATACTGTTTCCATGCACAAGCGGCGCGCCAGCCGCGCGCGAGAACGCCTGCGCCGCCATGACGCGCGCTGCGCTTGTTGCTTCGCGAATGTGTTCTTTTGTTTTTGACATTCTATTGTCCGGGGCGGGAACGGTTCCGGCTGCCTCACGAGTACGGGACGAGTGGGGTGCGGGACAGTTTTATTGCTCCCGCCAACGCAAGTGACGACTCGCCAGCACTGTAAACTGGCAATCCAGGCTGTGAAAAAACCTGAGAAAACAGCACCTCAATCGAAAATATTCCCACTTATATGCTCACTACTCGCCATTAATAGGTTCTGCATTCCACTCAGATTTCGGCTATATTCGCAAAACTCACTTGCCTTCCCACCTCGGAAAATCCTTCGAGAGTTTTTCACAGCTTGTTTCGCGGGGCTGACTTAAACCCCTCGATTTTTACGCATGAACTCGAGGAAGTGTTTGTAACCGTACAGATGAATAATGGCCCTCGCCTTATATTAACTGTAGGCAATAGGCAGGAGTGTAGCAAAAAGAGTTCCCGATCCAGGGTTTGCGGCATAAATTTGAGGGAGACGTTAATGAAGGCGAGATTTTTTGTTTATCTGGGAATGCTGTTGCTTGTGACTCCGGCCCTGTCGGGTTGCTGGTTGCTTGCGGCAGGCGGTGTAGGGGCATACGGGGGATATAAGGCGAAGGAAGAGGGATACGAGGTTCGATCGCCCGTTACAAAGAAACCCCAGACCGAGGACACCAAGGACTAAGTATCTATCATTGCATGCGCGGCTGGGAAGGGGCATTTTCACAGGTTACTGAGGCCTTTCAAGCGTTTCCCCGCGGACTGCCACCCGTCTTCCCTGGCGCGCGACGCCTGCCCTCGATCCACGCTTCAAATTCCGCTCGGGCCATGGGTGCGGCAAAAAGATATCCCTGGGCTTCCTTGCACGACATACCCTCCAGGCATTCGGCCTGTTCCTGCGTTTCGACACCTTCGGCAACGGTACGCAAGCTGAGCCGCTCTCCAATCGCTATTATCGCAGCGGTAACGGATTCGGCATCGCCGTTCCCAGGCAGTCTCCGCACAAATGACTGATCAATTTTCAGCCGGCCAATCATGAATTGACGCAGGCAGGAGAGATTCGAATATCCTGTTCCAAAACCGTCGATTGCTACCTTTACCCCAAGCGTTTTCAGTTCATGAAGTTTTTCAAGGGAAGGTTCAACCGTTTGCATGAGGACGCGTTCGGTCAGTTCCAGCTCAAGCCTGTCAGGTGGGAGACGGGTATCCTCCAACGCATCCCGGATGAGTTGCACGAAGTCAATCTGGCGAAATTGCACGGCTGAAACATTCACGCAGATGCATGCATCGAGCAAACCTCGCCGGAGCCAGCGTTTGGCATGCTGACAGGACTCGCGCAGGATCCACTCACCAATCGACAGGATGAGACCGGTATCCTCCGCCACGGGAATAAAGCGAAGTGGTGAAATCAATCCATGGACAGGATGCCGCCAGCGAAGCAATACTTCAACGCCCACGACACTGCCTGTCGCCAACTCGATCTGCGGCTGGTACACCAGGAACATTTCTTTCTGGGGCGAGGCGACCCGAAGATCTCGCTCCAGGCTTAAACGTTCAATTGCCCGTGACGTCATTTCTTCCGAGTAAAACTGGTATCCGTTGCGTCCGGCCTGTTTGGCGCTGTACATGGAAGCATCGGCATTCCGGAGCAGAACACCTGGTTCCGAGCCATTATCCGGATAAATACAGATACCGATACTTGCGCCGAGGGCCAGGTCATGCTCCTCGATTTTGTAAGGACGGGATAGCTCGGCGATGAGCTTTTCGGCCACGCGCGCCACATCCTCGGCGCTTCCAATTTCCGTCAGAAGAACAACGAATTCGTCTCCGCCAACCCTGCTTACCGTATCTTCGCTCCGAACAGAGTCCTGCATGCGCTCTGCCACAACCTTCAGCACCTTGTCTCCCACATCGTGGCCCAGTGAATCATTGATGGGCTTGAAGCGGTCGAGATCGACGAACAATACGGCAAGCCGGCCGGACTGACGCGCTGCACGTCTGATTGCAACTTTCAATCGGTCTGCGAGTAACGCACGATTGGGAAGCCCCGTCAGAACATCGAAGTGGGCCAAATTCTTGATCTTTTGCTCCGACGCCTTGCGCTCGGTTACATCGCGTGCAAGCATGATGAACCGCGGCTCGGATCCCGGAGCGACCTGTTTGCGGGAAACCGAGAGCTCGAACCAGAGGATACCGAAAGGGAGCTCCAGCTTTACCTGTTTTCCTGACGAGAAACCCTTGTCCTGTGCCTCCTGCAATGCAGAGGCAATAACATCCGCAGTATCGGGAGAAAAAATATCTGAGATCCTCCTGCCGACAAGATCTTCAACCTGTAAAGCAGCCAGAGATGTGCGGGCCGAATGCCAGGCGAGGCAATAGGCCTGAGGATCGAGTTCGAACAGCAGGTCGGGTATCGCATCCAATGTGGCTTGCAGTTGGCTACGGGCGGCGAGAAGTTCGTTTTGCTGCCGTCGTTGCTCAGTAATGTCCCGAATCATTGCGATGAAGTAGTTGACCCTTCCGTCGCTCTTGCGGACGCATTTGACTTCGAGATTCGCCAGGACTACGGAACCGTCCTTGCGAATGTAACGCTTATCCATGGCGTAACCTTCAGATTCTCCACGGATGACCCGCTCGTATTCGGAAATATCCTTCGCAACGTCATCTGGATGAGTTGTTTCAGCCCAGGTTTTTTTTTCAAGCTCTTCACGAGAATAACCAAGGATGGAGCAGAGCTGGTCGTTAAACCGCAGCCAGCGCTTGTCCGGTGAGGTGATCGCCATACCGATGAACGGTAATTCATAAAAATATTTAAGGAGCTTGTCCTGCTCCGCAGTATGAACCATGAAGGCCAATTGCTGCGCCTCGCGCTGCTGTCGCCACAGGAGCAGAAGAATCATGCTGACAGCTGCGATAGCTGCCAGGATTACCACAGTGACCCAGAAAACCAGGGTCCAAAGTTGCGCGAAGACTTCGGCGCGGTCTATTTTCGCGAGCAGGCGCCATTCGCTACCCGCTATGGGTCGATAGGCGGCAAAGACCGTCTCGCCCCGGTAGTCTGTTCCTTGTGCGGTTCCTCGCTCTCCCCCGGCAAGGGACGTGGTGATATTCGTGCTGACGATTGACCTGCTGTCCGAGTTGCCGGTACCCGTTTTGTCGGGGTTGCGTAAATTATTGAGGTGGCTTTCGGTGTTTCCTGTCTGCCGTATCAGCAGAATCTCCGCGCTCGCGCTATTGCCCGGCCATTTCTCGATGAGCGGTATCAGGAAAAGCTCCAGGTTCGCGCGTAAAATGATGGCTGCGACCGGTTGTTCGCCTGTGGGTTTCGGCGTCAGCGGGACCAGGATATCCAGGCGAGGCTTTCCAGCCTCATCCAGAAACAGATCAGTGCTCTGTATGCGGTTCGTTTGCAGGACGGTAGAGCGCAATGCCTCGGTGATGGAAGGAAGCTTGCGCTGTTCTCCCAGGCTCAGCAAAGTCTCACCGTCTGGGTCCTGTAGCAGCACGGATTCATAACTGTACGCCTTTCGAACCGCATCCAGCCGATTAACGACAAGCCGGCGGACCCGCTCATCCTTTTCGCGCTTCCAGTGAGCCACCCGCTCGATGAGCGTATGGCTCACGGCCAGCGTCTCTGCGTCGCCATGTCTTTCGTCCAGCCAAAGCTCGATTTGCTCCGCCTTGAGGTCACCGATGGTTTGCAGGTCGGCATAGGCTCCACGTTCGAGCTCGGGCGCATACATGTTCACGATTCCGATGCTCACCAGAGGGGCGACCATCGCGAGCGGCACCAGCATGAGCAACACTCGGTTTAGCCTGGCAGGACGGGGAGGGTGAATAATCGGCGCAGATTCGGTGTCTTTGCCTATTTTGAGCAGGAGATAGAAGAGCGCGGTGCTTATCCCGACCAGGATAAGTCCATTCGCAAGGTATGCGCGGCTGCGCAACACGGGGTCATCCAGGGTGAGGGAAATAATGTAGCCAGCAACCGCTACCCACAGGACGGAAGAGGCTGCATAGAGCAAAATGATGAGCCACGTTGGGGGGCGGCTCATCAGTTAACGGTTGCTCCTGGAAAACCTATTACTGCGAGGGAAAGTTGCATTGCTGAAAATAAGCCTCCCGGTTTAGTGATAGGTGCCAGCGAGCGAGCCAGAGACTATCTTGGACTGTTACGCTAACATATGCATGTTCTGGCTTTCCGTCTGTATGCTCGCGAACAATGGCGGCGGTAATGGCGGAAACAATGTCAGCAGGAATGCAATCCCGGTCACTATATTATTGATGGATTATTCGAACATTATGAAAACTCGGTTTATTATTTTTGCCTTGCCGATATTTGTTGTGGCGGCAACGGCGTCCGCAGCCGAGGAGGCGTGCCGGAACGTCCTTTCTCGCGTTTTTTACAATCAATACTCGACCATCGAACCTCGCACGAGGGATCGGGCGGTGTATGCTGAATTGTGCGCATCCGAGTATCCCCAGGCGCAACAGATCGTAAAACGTGCCCGCCAGTCAGGCGACGATGGTTCCCTCGGTCTTTGGTATGGGCTATTCAACCTGGATGATATCGAGCCGGGCGGGAAGGGCACGTCTGCGCTTTCTCTCAGCGAAGACCGGTTCAGGCAGTGGAAAGCGGGATATTGCTCGAAGACCTCTGAAGTCGAGGCCTATCAGGCGGCCGGGCTGTTCATGCAAAGCGCGATGACGGCGAAGGGAGGGCAGAATAAAGGCCTTGATGGCTGGTCGTCGTGCATGCGGAAACAAGAGGGGCTGGCCTGTTGGGCTACCCCGGGCCTACAGCAGAGCAATGTCGTGCTGAATGTCCATTGGATGGCACCATCCTCCACGGATGCTGCGTCCCATGCGCAGCCGGAAGTCCAATACTCCTTCGTGACGCGAGGGATTGTTTCCAAATTTGACGGCGCGCCTGCGAAGAGGCTGCTCCCGGATGGATATAAATTGAAACCTGGAACGACACAGATCCCTGTCACGCGGGAGGCGGATACAACAGGCACTGCGAACCTCAAGGTGAATTTTGGCGGCCGTGAGCACAACTGCAAAGTTTTCATTCCTGGCGATCGGGATTTTACGATGTCTGAGCCTTTCGTTAACCGGTTGAAGATCAAGTATCCCGGCTGAGTCCAGCCTTAATCATATTCAAGGAAATCTCGCGCATTTCCCCATGCGAATCCCCGCAGTTCCCATCCAGCCCGACCCTCGGGTTTGGCTTGGGAAACGATAAATTTAACCAAAATTTTACCGTTCCATTACGACTTCGTTTTTTGGGTCGCGTATCGTTATTTTTGGCTATGATGTCAACGTTGAAGACAACAAGGAGAAAGAATGGATCATACAGAACACCCTGCCGGGCATGATCACCCGCAAACATTTGATGAGGTGATCGCCGAAGGTTTTCCGCATGACAAGCTGAAACAACTTGCGGAGGCTCATGAGAAAAGGATCAGTGAAAATCCCCCTGCTCACGCGCCCAAGCTGTTTGCAAGACGTGCCTTTGCTGCTGCGCCCGTCGTCAAGGTCACCCGGGAGGACCAAGCCGCGTTGAGCCCGGAAAAGCGCTCCGCTTTCCGCGATGCCATCGTTCGGCTCGTGGAGGAAGGCAAATACCTCGAGATTGTTGGCAATCACATGGATATGTCTCACATGATGCATGGAACAATGGGGGAGGTTGGTCTCTATCGTTTTCTGCCCTGGCACCGCCGCTACCTGCTGGAACTTGAACGCGAACTCCGCCGCGTGGATGCCGAGTTGCGGCCTGAAGCAACTGAAAAGATCGGAATTCCTTACTGGCGCTGGGAAGACCCTTTCCCCGAATGGTTGAGCGATTTCCTTCCGGCCAACGACCCCGATACCGGAGACGCCCCCGCCCCTCGGAGGAACGCGGCCCCTCCTCCCAAGCCCAATGCTGCCGACATTGACATCATCGTCAACCAGTTTTCTATCCAGCGAACGGGGCTGGCTGGCGAAAACGATTACACCAAATTTACTTATGGAATAGAAGGCTGGGGTCGCCGTCCGGACGGCAGCCCTCTGCCGGCGCATAATAATGGGCATGCCTGGGTCGGCGGCATCATGAATAATACGCGCACCTCGCCCACGGACCCCGTGTTCTGGCTACATCATGCGGAGATTGACCGGCTGTGGCAGGTGTGGCGAGACAGCCATCCCGCGCCCGAGCCCTCGCTAAGCGGCACCGACCGGATCATGGATCCTTGGGGAGAATCCTACAATGATCTTCTCGACATCGATGCCTTGGGCTACACCTATGATTCGGTGTCGCTCTAGCGGAAAGTATTTCTCGTGATGCCGCGCTTTGTTCGTCAAAGATAACAATCAACCCAGAGCGTGCCTTTTTCCAATCGGCTGCCGGGCGGAGGCGCCGGCAGGGGCGCGGCAACCTTAGCCTCGATCTCTTTCTCGTTAACGGTGATTGAAATCTGGTCGCTGCGAACGAGCGCGCTTTCGGAAGCAAGTTTCTCCAGAAGAGGAAGGCGAGGCACCTCCGTTCCTTTCGCGGGATTGTCCGGGTCTTCGTTTCCGTAGACGTCGGCTTGTGTGGAACACATTGATATGAACTTTTGCTGTTTCCCCATCGTTTCCGCAGCTACTTTTGGCGTCGCGTTGCCACTGCCATGGTGGCCCACTTTGTAGAAATCCAGGCTGGTCAGTATTTGACGCGCGTCTGTCGATAGCTCGCCCCCGGCCTTCTTATCCGGCACATCGGTATCGAATAGCCAGTGCTCCCAGTTGCCAGCCTGCGCATCACCGACGAACAAGAGCTTTTTGCCCTTGAATTTAAACAGCACGACGAGGCTTTGATTATTGAGGAACGTGTTGAGCTGTTTTGCCGCCGTCAGGGCTGCAGCGGGTTGCAACTGCTGAAGATTCGCTTCCATTTTCAGCCTCGCCCGTGTGGCTTCCTCGCCCGTTATGTCCCCCCAGGATTTGCGCTCTTCATTCCATTCCCGGAATGACTCCGGGGTATAAAATTCGCGCTCCGATTTCTCCGGTTCAAGCGCCGGATCGATTTCCCATTCCGAGCCGAAAGGTTTCAAGTCATCGGTGGAGCCTGACGCCTGGCCGACTGCGGCAAGATACTGCCCGACGTTTTTCTGAAGATTCATCAACTTCATCAGTTCCAGCGCAGTGACAGGAGGAGGCCCCAATATCTCGCACTCAAGGCCTGCATCGACGAGCGCTTGGGGGAGTTCCGGTTTATCGCCCGACTTATAATACTGAGGCTTGGTATCGGCAAATCCATGTTTGAGAAGCTCGAGGGCTTTGGCATTCGTCCCCTTTCCAGCCACTGCCGAGGCGCCCGTCGGAACCTCGCCGATTGCATTCTCCATGTACGCCCGAGCTACGGCGTCAGCTTCCGTCGCATCGGCGCCGAGCGCGGCGAAATGCTGTTCCAGGGCAAGAGCCGTCCGCGTCAGTTCCATTTGGTATTTCAGCGCAACCGGCTCGTATTCAGATTCCCAGACAGGCATCCAGATCGCATCCACTGACAGCTTCCTGAAAGCATCTTCACACCGGGCGAATCCGGCAATATGATCGGCGTGCCGATGCGTGATCACGACAAGGGCTACGTGGCCTTCTGTCGTCTGAGCCATGTCGGAAACCGCCGCCTCGATGCTATGCAGGTCCCCCGTCTGATCTTTTCCCCTGAAGACGCCGCAGTCCACGATCACGTGAAGGGGCTTTCCATTGCGGTCGAGGAAGGTAACCAAAAAAAAGTCTCCAAAACCTACCCGGTACATTCTTACCCTAATTCCCGCTTCTCGGGCAGCGGGTTTCCATGTGGTCTTACTCCCGTCTGGGCTCATATTCAGTCCTCTGAATGCAGGAGCGCGAAGTTGATGCGCAGGTCGCTGGCCGATCCGCCCGGCTTGATTCCCTGTTCGGCCAGGAAGGACTGTTGCCTTTCGGCACGAATCAAACCTTTATCCCCGCCTAAGGGTTTGGAAATCGCATAGCGCAGAAATACGATATCCTTATTGCCACCGCCCCCCGTGCTGCCCGACGAAATGATCATCGTGGTTCCACCGCGCCGAGGGTATGTCCCCGATTCGCCGGTCGCCGTCTGGACAACCTCAACCACCATATCCCAGCGCACGTTACCGCTGCGGTTCATCCGGTACGAAGTATGGAACGAGGGAATGGCATATCCCATATCCGCATCCAGGTCGAGGATCTTCTTGTTTTCCGCCTTATCCATGAATTTTTTCAGCGCCTCCTGTATCTGCTTGCGTTCCTCGTAGCTCGGCCCTAACGGGCCTCCGAAGGGAAGCGACTCCACTTTGATGTCGTGAGGACATGGTGGCCAGCAGAGCGCTGCCTCTGAAAAGGAGAGGGCGTCGTCCGGCAGGATGCCCCGGTGGCGGAATGCTTGCATCCAGGCGCTTCGTATTCCTTCAGGGTCTTCGGGATCGTAGTCGCTTTCCGCTGTCATTACAGCCCGCAGGAAATCCCCGAACGTAACATCCACCGGGGGCAAATAATCCAGGGCGCGGACACAGGTGCGGAAAAAATATTCGGCTGTCGCGACCGCCTCTTCGCAGCAAGCCTCGGCCAGAGGGGAGGGAAGGTTCGCGCTCTCATTGCCACCGCCCGAACGGTAGATCTGGAAGTGTTTTGCTGCACGCTGCAAGTAGACAGTAAAGAAGGCGTCAAATACCGCCGCCACCATTATCGAGCCTCGCTCGTGGCTCTCGGTTGTGCCGCGCAATTCCGCCATTGTCTTCGGCTTGCCGATTGCCGAGCGCAACCCCTGGTTTTTGCCCGTCGCTTCGCCGTATTGGCTTGCCAGCTCGACCAGCGGATTGCGCTCTGCCTCGCCCACGGTTAGCCATGACTGCGCCGCCAGATCGGCAAGCATATCCCCGTTCATCGCTGAGGTGTACAAGCGTCCACCGGTACGCTGAATTGCGTCGAGCAGAACTTCCCGGTGCGTAAAATGCCGGAAAAGGGCCGCCAGATCGGCAAAAGCCTCGTGAAAGGCTGCAACATCCGGATTTGTCTGCTCGGTAAAGTGGCTGCGCATGCCATCCACGATGGCATGTGTGAGCTCATGCACAATAATGTCATGAGAGAGGCAGGTAAAAACCGTTTGACCAGGAATGTTTCGTCCAGCGTTCTCTAGTCCTGCCTTGAAATAACCGAACAGGATGCCATGCGCTTCCGGAGAATAGTACGCATTTGCCTGTTGCATCGCGTGCGGAAACAGGGTCAATGTAAGAATGTCGTCAGGGAGCCAGCCAGGTGGGCTGTCGAGCGGGCGTTCGGCGCGTCTCCAGTGAATTCGCCGCCCGAGCGCGTTCTCGAATTGCTCGATGGTATCGCTCGCTACCGCGTAGACCATCTGCTGATGAAAGCGCGGGTCCGCTTCCGAGGGCGCAATTCCGTTGGAAATGAGTATAAACGGGTCGTCCAGATCGACGGGCCGGTAATATTTTTTTCGGGAGATGTCGTAGTCCACAACCGCGATCTGGTCGTGTGCTCCGCTTCGGTCCACCGGTCCGGGAGCCAGACCGCGGTAACGCACGTCAACCTGCATCTCGTTGCCGAGCAGCCGGCCATGGCTCGGGTCGAAGGCAAAAACCCGCAAGGGACGGCGCCTCGGGGCAAGCAGTCGGGTCGAGCCAGGTTTGTTGTTCATCGTCCTCCCCTTTAAAACCCGAAAAAGCTAAAAGGCTTCGAAAACCGCTTCTGTCGTTCTAACGTTGTGTTCATGCTGCCTTTTCAGCTCTCTTCAGTTGACCACTGTATCACCTTGGGTGTAGCAGATAGCTTCAGAAGATCAAGCCAGAGAAATTAAGGGATGCCGGAGTCAACCGTCCCGGTTTTTAGAAGGCTCCAACATCGGAGAATGGAGCCATGATAAATCAAACAAAGTTTCCCCCTAAGTGCGTGAGGGTGCGGTACGGATGGTATTCGAATGCCGGGCGAGCATGCCTTCATGTAGGCAACCAATGAATACATTGCCCAAGATCGGTTGGGTCCTCCAGACCCCGAATGATCTGGTCCGACTGTCGTGCGGATCAAATTGCTCGATCGAGCGCCTATTCCAGAACCTGAGTCTTATGCCCTAATGCTTGCCGGTTTGGCCCTTCTAGGATGGACGGTACGGAGGAAGAATTCGCTGCGCGAAGGTTGA
>DASSHJ010000072.1:0-7709 GCA_035692965.1 Nitrosospira sp.
ATCAAGGTTTTTACCTTGATCTCCTGCAAAAAAATAATGTCCATTAATTATCGCTGATATGCCTTCGCGGGTTCGAACAGGCCCTTTTCACGTAAAATCAGCGATTTTATTCTATTTGCCCGGGCGCCGCTGACTAGATGATGCCGCTGGTCTTTATACTTCTGGCTTATCTGCTTGGATCCGTTTCCTTCGGCGTCCTGGCAAGCTGGATCTTCGATTTGCCCGATCCCCGCACTTATGGCTCCCGAAATCCTGGCGCTACAAATGTGCTGCGTAGCGGAAGGAAAGCGCCAGCCGTTTTCACGCTCCTGGGTGACGCCGGCAAGGGGTGGCTGGCTGTGGCGGCTGCACAATACTTCGCGCCGATACTCGGGTTTGGAAGCTGGACAGTCGCTCTGGTTGCGCTAGCTGTTTTTCTAGGTCACCTGTTTCCGATATTCCTGGGTTTCCAGGGTGGCAAGGGCGTGGCGACGGCGTTGGGCGTGCTGTTGGGACTCAATCCATGGATGGGGCTGCTGGCGGCTGCGATCTGGATTGCTGTGGCAGCGACCTGGAGGATTTCATCGCTGGCCGCGCTGACGGCCGCGGTATTAGCCCCCATTTATGCTGTATTTTTTCTCGGCTTCGAAGCCAGGACCGCTGCGGTGGTTGTGATGTCGCTATTGCTGATTTGGCGGCATAAGTCAAACATTGCCGGACTGATTGCGGGTACTGAAACGCGGATAGGCAAGCGCGGGACGTCCTGATCCAGCGCACGCAACTTCGCACGCAACTTTCATCCGATTTCCGACGGCAATCGCTGCATTTCGAGATCCCATCTAGCGTTTATCGTAAACACGTCCGTTCGCTTATCTTCGTTATCTCCGCTTGCCGCCTTTGCATTCTGCAGCCGTAATGCTCCGGCAAACGCAATCATTGCACCGTTGTCCGTGCAAAATTCCAGCTCAGGAAAAAAAACGGTCGCACCGATTTCTTCTGCCCTTCTGCGAAGGTTTTGCCGCAGTTGGCGATTTGCTCCCACTCCGCCCGCTACTACCAATTGAGCGTGCCCGGTCTTTGACAGCGCTGCCAAGGACTTTTCAGTCAGAACATCGACTACGGCTTCCTGAAATGCCAAGGCGATCGCACCGCGAGTCTGAGCTGTGATCTCGTTTTTTTGCATCAGGGTGGAAACGGCCGTTTTCAATCCACTGAAGCTGAAGTCAAGATCACCGCTACGAAGCATGGGGCGGGGTAGATGAAAGTAACGGGGTGCGCCAGATTGGAGATGTTCTTCCGCAAGTCTCGAGAGTGCCGGTCCTCCTGGATAGCCAAGTCCGAGGAGTTTTGCGGTTTTATCGAAAGCCTCGCCTGCCGCGTCGTCGAGGGTCTCGCCCAGCAATTTATATTGCCCCAGGCCACTCACTTCCATCAATTGAGTGTGGCCGCCGGATACAAGCAGGGCAATGAACGGAAAAGCGGGCGCCGGTGTGGACAGAAGAGGAGAAAGGAGATGGCCCTCGAGATGATGTACTCCAAGAACAGGGATATTTAATGCAAAGCCCAGAGCGGCAGCAATACTGCCTCCCACGAGCAGCGCGCCCGCAAGCCCCGGCCCTTGCGTATACGCAATGGCATCGAGATTTTTGAGATCAGCCTCGACTGAAGCAAGGGTTTGCCGGATGAGAGGAAGCACGCGGCGTATGTGGTCTCGGGAGGCAAGCTCGGGCACCACTCCACCATATTCGCTGTGCATCTCGGTTTGCGAATACAGCGCATGGCTCAGCAGGCCCCTGTCGCTGTCGTAGAGGGCAACGCCGGTTTCATCGCAGGAAGTTTCAACGCCAAGAACAAGCAATCGATGTGGGGCGAAAGAAAAAGCGCCTCAAGAAAAAGAGCTTCTTTGGAAGAAAATTACCTGTCTGCTATAGTATAATAATCGGCTTTTTATGCCGGTACGGCGTCCAAGGCTGTTCAATTAAGGCTGTTTAATTGATTTTCAACGGCTACTATACATATTAATTGAACTCTTAATCTTACATTTCACGAGGAACTGCATCTTCATGACCACTATTAAAGTTAAGGAAAACGAACCATTTGAAGTCGCAATGCGTCGCTTTAAGCGAACCATAGAAAAAACCGGGTTGCTCACAGAACTGCGGGCTCGGGAATTTTATGAAAAACCAACTGCTGAGCGCAAGCGCAAGCTGGCCGCAGCGGTGAAACGAACATACAAACGCCTGCGGAGTCAATTGCTTCCACCGAAACTTTACTAGTCCTCGTCAAGTCACAGAATCATCCAATTTATTGTCTAGCTGGTCCCTGATCGTGAGTCTGAAACAGCAGATCGCCGAAGATATGAAGGATGCAATGCGCAAGGGCGAGGCGAAACGGCGCGACGCGATCAGGCTCTTGCAGGCGGCAATCAAGCAGCGTGAAGTGGACGAGCGCATCATGCTGGATGATGCCGCGATTATCGCGGTAATAGAAAAAATGCTGAAGCAGCGCCGGGACTCGATTGCCCAGTATGAATCGGCAAATCGGCACGATCTGGCTGACGCTGAAAAATATGAAGTGCGCGTGTTACAGGCTTATATGCCCCAGCCATTGAGCGAGAGCGAGGTGGAGGCGGCGGTATCCAGTGCGATCGAATCGGTTGGAGCCAGGGGTCAGCAGGATATTGGCCGAGTCATGGCGGTACTCAAAGCAGAACTTTCGGGCCGCGCCGATATGGGAAAAGTATCTTCATTGGTTAAAATGAAACTGTCTTCCTGACACCCCCCTGGATGGGTTTCTCATCAGAACGGGCGTCATTCTTCATCATTGCTTGATCCAAGCGGGTTTTGTACTTTTTTCAGTCAATGATTCTGTGCGGTCTGTTTTATAAATGATTCCACAATCATTCATTCAGGATCTGCTGGCCCGGGTAGATATCGTTGATGTCGTCGAGCGTCATTTGCCGCTCAAGAAAGCAGGTGCAAATTACTCAGCCTGCTGTCCATTTCATAGCGAAAAAACGCCTTCCTTCACCGTGAGCCCCACGAAGCAGTTCTATCACTGCTTTGGTTGCAGTGCGCATGGAAGCGCCATAGGGTTCCTGATGGAATACGACGGACTAAGCTTTGTCGAGGCGGTGAACGATCTTGCGCGCCGGGTAGGAATGCAAGTGCCCTCCGATCAAGTCGAATTGCAGGGGCATTTGGCGCAAGAGCCGTCTGAAAGCTCGAAGTCCGTTCAAGGGTTGGTGGAAGTGATGGAAACGGCCGGGCGTTTTTATCGGCAGCAGCTCAAGTCCTCAAACGCGGCTATCAATTATTTGAAGAAGCGCGGCCTCACTGGTGAAACCGCGGCTCGATTTGGCATCGGTTATGCTCCACCTGACTGGCAGAACCTGGATTTCGCTTTCGAGGAGCCTCCAGCCGAGGCACGTACCGAGTTACTTGTAGATGCCGGATTGGTAATAAGGAACGATGATGGCAAGTGTTATAGCCGATTCCGCGACCGCATCATGTTCCCCATTTTGAATCTTAAAGGCAAGCTCGTAGGTTTTGGGGGAAGAGTTCTTGGCTCGGGGGAACCAAAGTATCTAAACTCGCCGGAGACCGCCTTATTTCAGAAAGGGCGCGAACTCTACAACCTTTTTCACGCACGTAAAGCCATTCGCGACGCTGGGAAGGTGATTGTCGTAGAAGGATACATGGATGTGGTCGCGCTTAGCCAGCATGGCATTGAACATGTGGTCGCAACGTTGGGTACGGCCATTACTTCCTTTCATGTGCAAAAACTGCTGCGCCAGACCGATGAGGTGATCTTCTGCTTCGACGGCGATGACGCGGGGAGGAAGGCGGCGTGGCGGGCGCTGGAAGATAGCCTCGATCAGCTTGTTGATGGCAAGAACGTCAGGTTTCTCTTTTTGCCCCAGGGTGAGGACCCTGACAGTTACGTCAGAAAACATGGAAAAAACGCGTTTGATGAGTTGGCGGCCCAATCATTGCCCTTATCTATTTTTTTATTCAGGGAACTGTCAGCGCGCGTCGATCTCAAAAGCAGCGAAGGGCGCGCCCGGCTGGTAAAGGATGCAAGACCTCTGCTTGCACGGGTAGCGGCGCCCGGGCTCGCACTGATGCTGGTTAAACAGCTGGTGGAAATCAGCGGGTTCAGCCAGAGAGAATTAGAGGATCTGCTAAAAATCAGGCGAACGTCATTCAATCCGATTCGCGAACGTCTTCCGCGGCCAAAACCCGCCTCACCATACCGCTGGCTGATACAGATACTCCTGCACGATCCGGGCTATATAGGAAAACTGGATAGGGAACTTCTCCTACCCGATCCCGAGTACGCCGAGGAAATAGCCGCCCTGTTAGCGCTCATTGAATTTATCGACGCTCACCCCCATGTTAAGGAAAATACGGCAATACCCTCATGCATCGCCTATTTTGAGGAAAGTCCCCACCGTCTACTGCTTCAAAAAGCCGAGAGCGAAACGCTTGCATGGGATAGCGATATTGATCTGGAAGCAGAGTTTGACGGCGCCATGGCGCGCCTAGGAAACATGAGGCGAAAGCGACGCATGACAAGCCTGCAGAACAAGGCATTGAGCGCGCTTACTCCCGAAGAAAAGCAGGAACTCCAGTTGCTGGCTGTCTCATGGCAGGGGCAACCGGGATGAGCAGGGCTTGGGATGAGCAGGGTAAGCGAACGGGGCAAGCTAAATAGAGTAAATAGATATTGATATAATAGGAAAATTTTAGTTTCAACTACCATAATATTGGAAGAGCACATGGTCAAGCCAAAAGCGCAAGTTAAAACGATGGAAAAAACAGAAGCAAACACAAGGAAATCGTCGAGACCGGCAAAAGCAGCAGAAATAGAGAACGTAGACCCCTTTGAAAAAATTGAAGCGGAAACGCTGGAAAACAGGATAACGATGGTTGCGAAATCAGGCGGTAAATCTCCGGCGGGAATGGCTGATATTGCAAGCGCAGTCATGGCGGCCAAGGACCCTACTCTTTCCTCCAAGATAGCGCGGGTAAAGGCAGTAAAGGAAGGCAAGCCTGCCCAGCCAAAGGATGGGGACAAGTCATCTCTTGGGCCCCAGGACCTCGAGGCAAGGCGTACGCGCCTCAAGAATCTGATCGTGCAGGGGAAGGAACGCGGCTATTTGACCTATGCCGAGATCAATGACCATCTGCCGGACGACATGCTGGATGCGGAGCAGATCGAAAATATCATCAGCATGATCAACGACGTGGGGATCTCTGTCTACGACGAGGCCCCCGACGCCGAAACGTTGCTCATGTCGGAAACGGCCCCCACAGTCGCAGACGAGGACGTCGTGGAAGAAGCGGAAGCGGCCCTGTCCACCGTGGATTCGGAATTTGGCCGAACCACCGATCCGGTTCGCATGTATATGCGTGAAATGGGGTCCGTGGAATTGCTGACGCGCGAGAGCGAGATCGAGATTGCGAAGCGCATCGAGGACGGGTTGAAGCACATGATCCAGGCCATTTCAGCCTGTCCGACCACAATCGCCGGAATTCTCGACCTTGCAGACAGGGTTGCCAAGGATGAGATGCGCGTGGACGAGCTGATTGATGGGCTGATCGACCCCGATGTCGACGAGATGGTGAGCGAAGACATCACCGAAGAGTCGCTGGAGCAGGAACTTATCGCCGAAAGCGGCGAGGATGAGGACATTACTGCTGTCGCGAACGCAAATCTGCTCAAATTGAAAAACGACGCGCTGGAGCGCTTCGCGGTGATCCAGCAGGCATACGCTGAAATGCAGAAGGCGCTCGAAAAGAAAGGCCCTTCGAACAAGGCCTACAAAGATATACAGGAGAAAATTTCCTCCGAGCTCATGGCTATCCGTTTTTCCGCCAAGATGGTGGAAAAGCTCTGCGACATCCAGCGCGGGCTGGTGGATGAAATGCGCGGATATGAGCGCAGGATCATGGAACTGTGCGTCAATCGGGCGGGAATGCCGCGCAATTATTTTATAAAAGTCTTTCCCGGCAACGAGAGCAATTCCGACTGGGTGAACCAGGAAATTGCGGCAGGCAAGCCTTATAGCCAGGCGCTGGAACGCTATCTCCCGGCCATTCTTGAACAGCAGCAGAATCTGTTGACCTTGCAAAAGCAGGTCGGGATTCCGCTCAAGGATCTCAAGGAAATCAATCGCCGCATGTCAACGGGCGAGGCCAAGGCACGCCGGGCGAAACGTGAAATGACCGAGGCCAACCTGCGGTTGGTGATCTCCATCGCCAAGAAATATACGAACCGCGGGTTGCAGTTCCTCGATCTGATCCAGGAAGGCAACATCGGGCTCATGAAAGCGGTGGACAAATTCGAATACAGGCGCGGGTACAAATTCTCGACCTATGCCACATGGTGGATTCGCCAAGCCATCACGCGCTCGATTGCCGACCAGGCGCGAACCATTCGCATTCCAGTGCATATGATCGAGACGATCAACAAGATGAATCGGATATCGCGTCAGATTTTGCAGGAGACCGGTCAGGAACCCGAGCCGGCTCTACTGGCCGAGAAAATGGAAATGCCGGAAGAGAAGATTCGCAAGATTCTCAAGATTTCCAAGGAGCCGATTTCCATGGAGACCCCTATCGGGGACGACGAAGATTCTCATCTCGGCGATTTCATCGAAGACTCAGCCACCATGGCGCCCTCTGATGCAGCGGTGTACGCCAGCCTGCGCGATGTGACGAAGGACATACTCGACTCGCTGACCCCACGGGAGGCGAAAGTGCTGCGCATGCGCTTCGGCATCGAAATGAACACAGACCATACGCTAGAAGAAGTCGGCAAGCAGTTCGACGTGACGCGTGAGCGCATCCGCCAGATCGAAGCCAAGGCATTGCGCAAGCTGCGCCATCCGTCACGTTCCGAACGGCTGCGCAGCTTCCTGGATACCGAGAGCTGATCGACCCCTGCAACTGTTATACTTTCGCACTTGCAGTCAGTGCAGGGTCTGTAGCTCAGTCGGTTAGAGCAGGGGACTCATAATCCCTTGGTCGTTGGTTCGAGTCCAACCAGACCCACCAAAGGCTTGCGTGAAAAACCGTAAGCCTTTTTCTTTAAATGCGGCACAAGAGGGGCAATATCCAACAAATAGTCGGCGCTCGCAAGGAACCAACTTCTAAACGGCACTAAACGTCACAAAGGAAAACTCACTGAGGTCTGGGTTGTTTATGAGATTGAGTATCTAGCGATTTGTTGCGGTTCAGACCAAGTCAAACGGTGAGGGTCAGTGGCAACTACCGGAAAGTGATTTACGACGCCGACTTGGGCGCAAGTTTCCTCAAGATCATCGCCGTGCGTTTGAGGTCTAACTCCTTGCTTAACCAGAGGGCTCACAGCGATCCGCAGTTGTTTCCCGGTTAGCCCGAACGTTAGGCCTCAATCTAGGTCCCACCTTTACGCAATTCCTCTTTTACCCCAACCACCGCTCGCTTGGCGGCTACTACGGTCCACCTGCGATGGATCTTATGTTTAGGCACAGGGGTACTTCAAAACGTTGACCTCCGCTATCATGCTATCCATCGTACTTGCGACCGCAGCACTACATCAATGAAAACCCCGAAAAGAATTGAACCACTGGTTCAGGATGGCCTTGTCGATGAGGTTATCCGTCAGCTGATGAGCGGCAAGGAAGCCACGGTCTACGTAGTGCGCTGCGGAGAAGAGATACGCTGCGCGAAAGTTTATAAAGA
>DASSHJ010000073.1:0-17948 GCA_035692965.1 Nitrosospira sp.
AATTACTCCGATAATAATATATCCTTACCCAGCGAGAGTGAAAGTATTAACGTTGACTTGTCGCAATATCCACACAAGCATGGCACTTTAGTTCGATGTACGCGAAGCGGATGTTTCACTGAAAGCCGGAAGCTAAAACTCGAAGATTTATTTGCTTTCAATCGCTCTTTATAAGTAGTTATACGTTATAGCTCGCCAGCCCGTCCAGGGCAAGCCAGCCAAATTTTTATCCGTTAAGCCGGAACGTCGCGGAGAAATTGGTAATGGCCAAGACACTCACATAATCGTATTTCAAGTAGCTCTGCGTCGCCTTTTCCAGTTGGACAAGGATTGCGACGACTGAGGTTACTGTCATTGCTGCGCCAAGAGTTCGGCAAGAGCTCGCTAATTCCAGTAGTTGCACTTGATTATTTTAGGGGCCGGAGCTGGAAGGCTGTCGAGGGCAACCAGCCGGCTAAAAGCTGGAACACAAGGCGGAAACGGACATAAGGCTGGAAATGAGGTGCCGAAAGGGCGTTCTACCTATAAATACATCTCATTCTTGTTATCATTTTTATTTTTACTAAGATTATCTTGACTGATTCAAAGGGATCAAAATGATTCTTCGCAGCATTCTTGATGGCATAGGAAAGACTCCTTTAGTCAGCCTCTCCCGCTTGTTCAAGGGTTCGGGTTGTGAAGTACTGGCCAAACTCGA
The DNA here is from genome assembly GCA_035692965.1 of Nitrosospira sp. GTDB lineage: Bacteria > Pseudomonadota > Gammaproteobacteria > Burkholderiales > Nitrosomonadaceae > Nitrosospira. The sequence goes on from DASSHJ010000073.1 coordinate 698, forward strand.
GATGTTCAACCCAGCGGGCAGCATTAAAGACAGACCCGCGCGCTACATCATCGAGCGAGGGCTGGTGGAAGGCTCCATAAGCCCCCAGTCGCACATTATCGAAAGCTCCTCTGGAAATTTCGCGATTGCCTTGGCTATGGTTTGCCGCTTGCATGGATTGCGTTTCACTGCCGTAGTGGACCCCAAGCTTTCCGTCGCCAATCGCCAGATTATTCAATGTTACGGCGGCAATATCGAACTTGTTACGGAGAAGGATCGCCAGGGCGGCTATCTGGAAACTCGTATCGAGCGGGTCAAGCGCATGCTGTGCGAGCAGCCTGACGCAATATGGACCAACCAGTATGCCAACGAGCTTAACTGGCAGAGCCATTACGACGGGGAAGGGGAGGAGATTCTCCGTGCACTGGATCGACCCGTCGATTATCTGGTTTTGGGCGTCAGTACCTCAGGCACTATCCATGGCATTACCCGGCGTTTGCGCGAGGCATGGCCCGGCATGAAGGTCATCCCGGTCGACGCATACGGCTCGATATTATTCGGTTCACCGCCAGCCGTCCGCGAATTACCCGGACTCGGTGCGAGCCGCGTACCCGAATTATTGAAGCGGGACGAACTGGGGCAGGTCATTCACATTGATGACTATGAGTCGGCCGTTGCTTGTCGGCAATTGGTAAAGCACGAAGGAATTTTCGCTGGAGGCTCGTCCGGATCTGTCATCGCAGCTATTCAACGGCTCTCCACCCATCTGCTCGAGCCTGCGCGCATCCTCACCATTCTCCCCGACCGGGGGGAACGCTATCTGGACACGGTATACAACGACCAATGGCTTTTACGCATGAAAGAGCGCCATTTTGCGCGTGTATCAAAGCAGTTTGTTGCAACTCCTGCAGGACAACCAGTATGACAATTTCAAATTCCTCTCCCACCTTGCTCTACCTCAATCGGGCCGACCTCGGCCTACTGGGGGGCGATCACTCGCAACCTTATGTTGACGCAATCGTTGAGGGATTGACATCGCATGCCCGTGGTGACTACGTGCAGCCGCTCAAACCTTACCTGCGCTGGGCTGGGGCCGACCATATTGCGGACCGCATTATCGCAATGCCTTGCTATTTAGGTGGTGAGCAGCCGATCGCGGGCCTGAAATGGGTAGGCAGCCGCCAGCACAATCCCGTCAGGTTTGGTATTGAGCGTGCCAGCGCGGTCATTGTGCTGAACGATACGGAAACCAATTATCCAGTCGCTATTCTCGAGGGGGGGCTGATCAGCGGTATGCGAACTGCCGCCATTACTGGTGTAGCTACCCGACACCTGGCGCGCCCCGGTTTTACCGACGTGGCCTGTATTGGCTGTGGGCCAATCGCACGCATGCAAATGCTGACCTTGCTGGAGCAGTTTGCGAATATCGAGCGTATTTATCTATTCGATTTGTCTCTTGATGCCGCCGGCGCCCTCGCTGGCGTGCTGGGGGAGAGCCATGGGCAAGTAGATTTTCTCCTGGCTGACTCGGCAGAATCGGCGGTACGAGCGGCTGAGGTGATCGTGACCTGTACGGTTGCCGATTCTCCTTACCTGGCCTACGACTGGCTTAAACCCGGCGTTTTCATCAGCAACGTGTCGATCATGGACGTTCACAAAGATGTCTATGAGAAGGCCGACAAGGTGGTTGTAGACGATTGGGATCAGTCCAACCGCGAGAAAAAGATAATCAATCAACTGGTACTGGAAGGCCGCTTCAACCGCGAGCGCTTGCATGCGGAACTGGGCGAAATCGTTATCGGAGCCAAGCCTGGCCGGGAGAATGATGACGAAATAATCTTGCTCAATCCAATGGGCATGGCGATCGATGATCTCATCTGCGCCCGCCATTTCTATCGCCTGGCGGATGAACGCGGAATCGGAACTCGATTACCGCTATATGGTTGAGCCGCTCATCATGCCCTTTCATCCCTACGGGAGTGGTCTGGCACAGGACTTGTTCGATGCGCTCTGGCTTGAAGACCTTTACGGCTTCCGCTCGCATTGCAGCATGCGTTCTATTGCGGATGACAAAGCAATGCTGGAAGTGAGACTCGACAGCATACGGTCATTGCGTTGGCAGGGGCATCTGGCTGATGGTTTGAGGCCATTTCGGATCCTCGCTCCCGATGCGGCGCTGCGGACGGGCACGGAGGAGGTTGGTCTTGAGTTTGGCGATGCCGTCGAGATATTGCAGACGGCAGATTGGTGGAATGACGGGACAGACCGGTTTGCAAGTTTGTTCCACCTCGCATATGACCAGGCTACCTTCACCGCGGCGCATGAACGCAATATCGTGGCGCGCCTCCTCGCCGTACCCCGCGACTTGCTATCGTGGGAAGCCTTGAGTTGCCTGAAAGATAGGCCATTTCATCCCCTGGCTCGTGCGAAGGACTGGAATGAAGCCCCCGGGCACGCATACGCCGCCGAAACGATGGCTTTGCTCCCGCTCCGTTGGGTTGCGGTGCCACGAAATCGAATAGTGACGGCATCAGGAAACCGATCCACAGGCCAGCCGCTGGTGGAAAATCTGCTCGACCCCGCGCAGCAGGATATATTGGCTAATGCGGCTCATGCCTGTCACGCTGATGATGAAGCCTGGTTATGGATGCCGGTCCATCCATGGCAATGGTCATGGCTCAAACGGTCGAGTCCCGCAAAGCTGAATGGCTGCATTGAGCTATGTACAGGGCCTGGAACAGCCATTCCCACCGCCTCGCTGCGCTCGCTCGTCATCCCCGGAAAGCCGGATACGCATCTCAAGGTGGCGTTATCTGTTCGCACGCTCGGTGCTGTCCGTACCCTTCCATTACGCTATTTGCATAACGGGGTGCTCGCGAGCGCCTGCCTGGAAACATTACGTAAACGCGATGCATGGCTGGGAGCGAATCTTTTGCTATGCCAGGAGAACGAATGGTGGGCGCTGAGCCAGAGCCTTCAGCGGCATCAGCCAGGGCAATACGACACACTCGTATCCGAACCCGGTGAACTCGCCTGCATGCTCCGCCGCTATCCCCCATTGCCCGGTGCAACGCTGATTCCAATGGCGGCATTGCCGGCCACCACGGCTGATGGTGCGCTCCCTGCTTTCGATCATCTAGTCGGTACGATAAAACAGGAAGAGGATGCCTGGCGCCTGTTCCGCGATATCGCCAGGGCGTTACTCGAGCTGGGCCTGCGATGTTTCGCGCACGGCGTGATGCCGGAGCTTCATGGGCAGAATGTCTTGCTGGCCTTCAAAGACCGGCGGATCGCAGCACTGGTTCTGCGCGACCACGATACGCTGCGCGTATGCCAGGGGATGCTGGAACAGCGTGGTATCAAGGCGCCAGACTATGTCATCGATCGCAGTACGCCAAACACGCTGGAACTGGATACGCCTTGGGAACTGCTGGCCTACCTGCAGACTTTGGCGATCGAGGTCAATCTGTATGCCATCATCGTCGCACTGGCCAGTCACTACAGCCGGGACGAGGCCCAGGGCTGGCACATCGTTCGCCAAGTCCTCGAAATCTGCCTTGCCTCCATTCCCCTACCGCCTGAAATTGCCAGTCAGACAAAAAACCTGTTGCTGAACGAAGCCGAATGGCCCTTCAAACAAGTGCTTGCTCCACTGCTTGGCGCTGAAAGTTTCGGGACGGGCATGCCCAGCGCAATGGGCCGAGTGAAAAATCCTCTGCTGACCGGGAACCTTCCAAGTTACGGCGGTGGATCCCGCGATATCAGTTATGCATAACCTCACGTTGCTGCTGGTCTGCCAGGCCGTTACGACTCTTGGTCTGATGGTTTTTGTGCCGATCATGCCGCTGTATATCGAGACGCTGGCAGGGGTGGATACAGTTGATGCGGCTTACTGGAGCAGTCTCGCACTGGCAGCACCGGCGGTGGGCACATTGTGCCTCGCTTCTTTCGCCGGAAAATGGTGCGACCGTTTTGGCTACAGACCAATGCTTCTTGCGTCACTGGGCGTGTTCATTGCCAGCATGTTGCTGATGGCATTGAGCCCCAGCGTGCATGGTTTCATGCTGGGCCGTTTGCTGCAAGGCGTGAGCGCCATTGGCGTGGTTCTTACCGCATTCATCGGATATGTGAGTGACGATGCCTCGCGCGGACGCTCCCTGGGTTTACAGGAGAGCGCCATTGCCTGCGGTTCCCTGGCGGGCCCCATATTAGGAGGTCTGATGCTGGACTCCTGGTCTCTCAAGCCGCTGCTGCTGTGGAGCGCCGTGATTACGGGTATTGCAGGCGGAATATTGTGGACCCAGCTTAGCGAACCGGTAAAAGCATTACCAATTTCCGGATCATCTTTCTCCGGTTTGCGCACCATGTTGAGTCATGCGTATTTGCGTAACTGGATGCTCGCCGCCTGTTTGATCCAGGCAGCCGGATTCGCGTTCGTGAATGCCTTCCCGCTTTACCTGACGACGCTTTTCCCGAGATCTGAAGCAATGGCGAGCAAGATCGGACTGTTGCACGCGTTGGGATGGCTGGCCGCCATGCTGGCTGCCCCGATGTGGGGGCATCTGAACGACCGGGGCGAACCGGAGCGTTATTTTGTGCTTGCCGCGATGGGCTGCGCGCTATCTGCGTCCCTGCTGGCGGTTGTCGATCAGATCTGGCTTGTCGTCTTGCTTCGCCTGTCCCAAGGCGCTTGTTATGCGGCACTGATGCAATCCGTATTTCTGGCCTGCAGCCGTCAATCACCTGCATCCTCACATGGGCATGTGACGGGATTGAGCAGAAGCTTCATGGTTGTCGGCCAGCTGCTGGGCCCGCTGCTTATCATGCTCCTCCTGCCCATCCTTTCGCCTATCAATCTCGTCTGGCCGGTTGCCTTCCTGTTCTTCCTCGCCGGTTTGCTCGTTCTTAATGCTCGCATCGCTGAATATCCCCTTGCGGAGGCGGAGAAATGATGCCAATGCCGTCATATCAGCCGGAACTGGCGCCTATAGAGCGGCGCCTGGTCGAGCAGTACTTGAATACTTATTGCCGGGAAACCGCTTGTTTTGATCCGCGGTTGGCAGCAGATGACCAAGGGCCTGCTGAACTTCATTCTCAGATCAACACCTGGCGAGCGTCCGGATGGATGCCCTATCTTGTGACGTTCGGGCAAACCCAATACCAATTGGCCGGCGCGTTTACCTATTTTTCACCTATCGGCTATCACCGGCTGGCTCCCTGCGCGTGGATCGGACTGAATGGCGACTGGCAAGCCTTGACCACCGATGCAACTCCATTCACCGATCTGATTGCCGACGCACTTGTTGCTATGAGCAACCCGGCCGGGAGGAATCAGCCTGGGAGCAGTCGCCCCGGGGAAATGGAGGAAAGCGGTAGTCGGCTGAAAGCATTAATGAGGAATAGCATTGAACGAGTCCGCCGTTTTCATCTGCACAAGCCAGCCCGCGGATGCCCGCCTTTCGTCACTGCCGAACAAGGCCTGAGGTTCGGGCATATTTTTCATGTTACGTCAAAGGCGGCGGAGGGTTTCAGCGAGGAAGATATTCAGCGCTATGCCCCTGAGCTGGGCGCCTCGTTTCGCCTGCATTACTTCGCCGTAAGCGCCGATATTCTGGAAACCCGTATCGTAGGCGGCCAGCATTTAGCCGTTGACCCGGAAGTAGCCCTGTTCACAAAGGACCTTCTTTGTGGAGGCAATTGCGAGCTTATACCCTGTCATCCATGGCAGGCTAATTATCTGCTGGGCCTGGCGGAAATCAAGGCATTGATAGAGAGCGGCAAGCTTATCTCGCTGGGTCCACAAGGTGAAGTGGCATGGCCTACCTCCTCGCTGCGCACGGTTTGGCTACCCCGCCAAAATCTGTTCCTCAAACTGTCGCTCAATATCAGGATCACCAATTTCATAAGGAATAATCCGTCCGAGCAGGTGCGGCGTGCGTTGGATGCCAGCCTGGCGCTATCGATGCTTCCTCGCCACTTCCTGGAACAACCGACATTCCGCATTCTCCCGGAACTCGCCAGCCAGACTCTGCGATTACCCACTGAATCCCTGCGTGCTGCATGCGCGGTTGTTTATCGCGAGGCGATGCCGCCAACCGAGGCGGAGCACGTCCAGACAATCGTAACGGTGCTTGAAGAGCCGGCTCACGGCGAAATTCCATTGCTGGCTTTGTTGAGATTATCCGCGGCGAGAAAGCCGCTTCGCGAGCCCCTGGTTCGCAGCTGGTGGAAACACTATCTCGATGCGACGCTGCTGCCTCTACTGCGCCTGTTTATGGGGTATGGGGTCAGTCTTGAGGCGCACCTTCAAAATACGCTGATCGCTTTTCACAATGGCTGGCCCGTGCGTGGTTACGTCCGCGACATGGAGGGGGCGAGTATCAGCCGCGAACGCTTTCCTTTCTCTGGCCGCCTGCCTGGGGATAGTCCAGCGCTCTATCCGGAAGAGCAGGCATGGCATCGATTTCAGTATTACGTACTTGTAAACCATATTGGGCACGTAATTGCCTGCCTTGCCCGTGAGGGATTGGCCACTGAAGCCATGCTGTGGCGCGACACGGCATTCGCGTTGAGCACAATTGACGACCCACTGATACGGCGACTGCTGATCCAGCCAACCTTGCCTGCCAAAGCAAACATGCTCAGCAGCTTTTACCAACGTGGGGAAAGCCCTTCATGGGTTGAGATACCCAATCCTATGGCCCAAAGACAAGAATGAATCCGGTTGATTATAAGAACCTCATCAATAGCCTTGCTTACCGACAGGCCAGCCGCCGCGTCTTACGTCAGCTGCTGGAGGCGCTGCTATTCGAAGGGGCGGTATCACATTCCGTGTGGAATGGCGAAACACTCAGTTTGCCGGGCCTTCGGGTGGACCGCGTTCCCGTGCAGTATCAATGCCAGGCGCGTCACACTTTCAGCTTTGGCCGCGTGCGCGTTATGACGCCATTATTGCGTATTGATGGCGGCGTTACCCAAGAAGCCTCCGACCCAGCCTTATTCCTGGCGGAAATCGCGCCGTGGCTGGCTGCCGAGCGAAACCGGGTCGGCGAATTTGCGGCCGAGCTCCTGGCCACGCAAATCAAGCATGCACAGACACTGTCTGCGCGCGAGGGCGTGCCGCTACGCGATGCCGATTACGATACCGTGGAGGCGAGGCTGACCGACGGTCACCTCTACCATCCTGCATACAAGTCGCGGATTGGCTTTACATTGAATGATAACGCGATGTACGCGCCGGAAATTGCATGTTTTGTCGCACCGCTGCTCCTCGCCGTACGCAAGGACTGTTGCCGGTGGGGGGCCAGCAGCAAATTGACCGGGAAGGAAAAGCAAGCGCCCGGCCTTGGCTCCTTCCTGCTTGGTGAAGCCGGTTGGACATATTTTTGCGATGAACTGGCAAAGCTCGCATTGCAATCAGAGAACTATATGCCGCTGCCGGTTCACCCATGGCAGTGGGATAGAGTTCTCGTATCCGGTTATCACCAGGCCATGGCCCGCGGAGAAATACTCGTCATTGGCGCGTTGACCGATCGTTATCTCCCCCAACAGTCCATTCGCACCTTAAGCAATCTCAGTGACCGAAATCGACTGTCGCTCAAACTGGCGATGAATCTCGTCAATACGTCAACGTCGCGGGTACTGGCGCCGCATACAGTCCAGAACGCACAGCTCATCAGCGACTGGCTGCATGAACTGGTAGAGCGCACCGATTGGCAGTTACCTCTGGCCCGTCCTGTGATGCTGGGCGAAGTAGCCGGCGTAAGCTTCATGCCGTTGGCCCCCGCCCACGGCCAATACGGGGCTTTGTCGTGCATCTGGCGCGAAAGCGTGCACAGCCACTTGCGACCGGGTGAAAGCGCCGTACCGATGACTGCGGTTACACATATCGATATCGATGGAAAACCCTTCATCGACCCTTGGGTGCAACGCTACGGTCCTGAGGAATGGCTGACCCGGTTGGTGGAGCGTGTGTATCTGCCGGTGCTGCATCTGCTTTGGGAACATGGAACGGCGTTGGAGTCTCATGCCCAGAATATGGTCCTGCTGGTGGAAGAGGGTTTGCCGGTACGCGTGGCGCTCAAGGATTTCCACGACGGGGTCCGTTTCTGCAAGTCACTCCTGTCACGGCCTGCGCCGGCGCTCATAGCACCCCCACCTCAGCATGCGCAGGTCAATCCCAATTCCTTCCTCGAGACGGAAAGCGCTGATGAATTAAGGGATTTCACTTTCGACGCCCTTTTTTTCGTCAACCTGGCCGAACTGGCCTGGTTGTTTCAAAGCCATTACGCCATCGCTGAGAAAAGGTTCTGGCAGGTAACCCGTGAAGTACTGCAAGCCCATCAGAAACGTAATCCGCAAAGCGCGGCCCGTTACGCGCTGTTCGATTGCTTAGCGGATGAGGTAGGAATCGAGCTGCTTGCCGCCCGCCGTTTTCAGCCGGAAATCCGCTTGCGTACGCGGCTTACCCCAAACCCGCTGGCGCAGCCCGGGGAGGCTCCGTGTATCTGAAGAAGCGCTTGCAGGCGAACGAAACGGTGTACGGGGTGTTCTGTTCGACTCCGGCCGCCCTGAGCATCGAGATCATCGCGGCCGCGAGTTATGACTTTGTCGTAATTGACCTGGAACATACATTGATCGATGCGCGGCAGCTTGCAGCCATGCTGCTGGCAGCTCGATCCAGCCGCATGGCTGCGCTGGTGCGGGTGGCAAGCGGTTATCAGGCGCTACAGGTGCTGGATGCGGGCGCGGAAGGGGTGGTATTTCCAAGGGTTGCTTCGGCGCAAGCGGCGCAGGAGGCCGTACGTGCCTGCTATTTCGCGCCACTTGGGGAGCGCGGCCTGAACGCGACATGGCATAGCGGTTATGGGCGCGACGACCTCGCGGAGTTCACGAATGGTGCAAATGAACATACTTTGGTGGTGGCAATGATCGAGGACAGTGAAGGGCTGGGTAACGTGGAGGAAATCGCGGCAGTGGAGGGGATCGATGTGCTCCTGGAGGGCGCGGCAGATCTCTCGCAATCATTCGGTCTGCCTTGGCAAACGCGGCATCCGGACGTGCGGGCAGCAATATCGCAAATTCGGGCGGCAGCACGAGCCCATGACAGGACATTCTGTGCAATCCCTCGCGTACCCCATGATTGTGCTTCCTGGCATTGCGACGGAGTTCACATGTTCATTCTCGGTGATGATCGCGGCATTACACGCCGAGCGATGGCAGCTCACTTGATGCAGCACCAGATCCAGGTTTTCAAGCCATGAATCTTCAGCATGTGCGTGATTATCTCGACGGCCACGCGCGCCGCCGAACACAGTCTTCCGAGAGGCATGCTTCCGGGATTCCCGACCCGCAACCCGTATGTGCCTATCTCTATGATCTCGCGCACCTTGGGAGGCGAGCAAGCAGACTGCGCTGCCGCCTGCCTGCTCAGTGCAAGCTTTTTTACGCCGTCAAAGCGAACAGCGACGAGCCGATATTGAAATCGCTGCTCGATCAAACCGATGGTTTTGAAGTCGCGTCACTGGGTGAAATCCAACGGGTACGCGCTGTCGATGACTCGGTTCTCATCGTATTCGGTGGCCCTGGCAAAAGCGATATGGAACTGGAAGGCGCATTGGAGCATCGCGTCATGCTGATTCACGTGGAGAGCGAGCATCAGTTGCGGCGCCTCGACTGGATTGCGCGATTCCGCAATCAGACCGCGGATATCCTGCTGCGTGTAAATCCGGCCCACGTCCCGCAGCAAGCAACACTCCGAATGGGCGGGCAGCCAATCCAGTTCGGAGTCGAAGAAAACCGTATTCCCGATTTGTTCGAGCTGGCGCGGAACCTGCACGGAATCCGGCTCAAGGGGCTGCATTTTCATGCCATTTCCAACAACCTGGACGCCGCCGCCCATCTTGCTCTCGTAGAGCATTATTTTAACCTGGCAGAGGCGTGGCAGCGGCGCTATGGGTTGAAGTTCGGCTGGTTGAATGTCGGCGGCGGCATTGGTATCAATTATGCTGATCCCGGTTCTCCTTTTGACTGGGAAAATTTCTGTGCGGGACTATCAGCACTCATTGCCGCACGCCAACCCTGCTTTCAGGTGATCTTCGAATGCGGACGCTTCCTTGCCGCAGACTGCGGTTGCTACGTCAGCGAAGTTCTCGATGTGAAAACCGCTTACGGGAAGCACTTCGCCATACTGCGCGGCGGATCGCATCACTTCCGGCTGCCGGTTTCGTGGCAGCACAACCATCCCTTTGTCATACTGGAGCGCGATAGCTGGCGCTACCCGTTTCCACGTCCCGGAGTGCATGACGCGCCAGTCACGCTTTGCGGCGAACAGTGTACCCCCAAGGACACCCTGGCGCGGGATATTCATGTCGAACGCCTGCGTGCAGGCGACTGTGTCGCATTCCTGCTGGCCGGGGCTTACGGCTGGCATATTTCGCATCATGATTTTTTAAGCCACCCGCATCCTGAACGCGTTTTTCTCGATAACTATTAGAAAAAGGAACGTCATGCTGTGCTCGCTCCCGATCGATTTTGTGCCTGTCGACCAGATCCGGCCAAACGAATGTCATTATCCGGATCATGCCGTAACTCTGGCTGACACCATCTTGCGCGAGCAACTCTGGCGTGTCCCGGTTGTTCTTGAACGTTTCAGCCTGGCGGTCATGGATGGTCACCATCGCCTGGAAGCAGCGCGCAAGCTCCGGCTGAAATACGTTCCCTGCTTGTTGCTCGACTACGATAGCGTGGAGGTCGACGCAACCCGTCCTGGTTACGTCGTCAATCCTTGCGAAATCATCCGTCGTGCCAGAGCCAGCGACCTATACCCGCCGAAAACGACGCGCCACAGGTTTCCGTCGCCACTTCCGATCTGCAATATTTCGTTGCTGCTGCTCGAAGGCCACGCGGCAATAGCTTTCCCCGCAGCATCGACTCGTTTTTCCAATCATTGCGCGGCCACAACGGTCGAAGCTGCCAACGACCGCACGTCAACCTCTGACGTCCCCGTTGAATGCCGAGTCAATGGGGAAGCATCATGAAAATGTATCTGCGTTCGGCAGTTGCTGCGTTTTCCCTGGCATCATCAATCCAGCAAGCCGGCGCCCAGACCATAGCCAAGGATGGGCCAGAATCGGGAAGCAAGCTTCCCGCTGTAACCGTCATGGGCGAGCGTACGGGAAGCTTCAAGTCGGATACCGTCCAGGTTGGAACATTTCGCGATATGGCGCCACTGGATGTTCCGCAGACCAGCAACGTTATCACGCGCGAAGTCCTCGATGCGCAGGCCACGACCGGACTATTCGGCGCATTGCGCAATACGGCGGGCGTCACGCGTTCACAGTTGAACGGATCGACCTATGACAACATCTCGATCCGAGGCATCCTGGTTGAGAATCGCAGCAATTACCGGCTCAATGGATCGCTACCGGTCATCAACCTGATTGACATTCCCATGGAGAACAAGGAGCGCGTGGAAGTGCTCAAGGGTGCTTCTTCACTGTATTACGGGTTCGTCCCGCCGTCCGGGATCGTCAACATGGTGACAAAGCGCGCAGGCAAAGATCCCGTTACCAATCTTTCAATGCTGCTCAATCAATATGGCGGGGCGAACATGCACATCGACGTGGGCAGGCGCTTTGGCGACCAGCAGCAGTTCGGTGCGCGGATCAACTTGCTTGTCGGGCGTGAAGACATTGGAATTCATAATTTTTCCGGCTATCGTGCCCTGACCTCGGGTGCCTTTGACTGGCGAGTCAATGACAAACTCTCTTTCAAGTTCGACGTCGAGCATTATCGCAAGGAGGTTTCGGAACAGGCAGCGATCCAGGCGCCCGCCGCGGTCAATGGTGTTATTACCTTGCCCGACGTGCCCGATAACCGCCTGAATCTCGCCGGCGAATGGCAGAAATACGACGCGGAAGCGACCAACCTCCTGCTTCGGGGCGATTATGCGATCAATGACAACTGGGGACTGTTATTCGAAGTCGGCAAGGCGCGTACTACGCGCGATCGTAATTTTTCGCAATTCCAGAATTACAATCTCGTCACGGGGCAGGGGACGCTGCGTACATTTTTCAATCGCGGGCAGGAGTTCGATAATGAGAACGTCAGGGCGGAATTATTCGGCCGCTTGCCGGGCAAGTGGATTACGCACGAGGCATCCGTGGGCTTTACGGGAAACGAGCGCAGTCAGGATCCTCGTACATCCTCATCGGTTGATATTCCCCAAAATCTGTACAACCCGATCGATATCGCAAAGAGGTCTCCAACCGTTCCCTTCCGTTCAAATTCGTCCAAGATAACCGATTTCGGTTTCTACCTGTTTGATCGGGTGTTCATTGGCGACAAGCTGCAGGCCATGCTGGGCGTTCGCGGCAGTTTCTACGAAAGTGTGGCGGCCACCACTCACTTCAAGGCGGACAGCGTCAATCCAGCGCTCTCGCTGCTATATAAGCCTCTCCCCAACATTTCGATATACGGCAGTTACCTCGAGGGGGTCGAGGAAAGCGGCCAGGCACCGGCTAATCGCGCCAATGCCGGCCAGCTATTGGCGCCTGCATTGTCCACGCAGAAGGAAATTGGAATCAAAGCCGTCGTTGCGCAAGGGATATTGTTGCAAGTCGCAGCTTTCGATATCAAACGCGCTTCAACGACAGTGGATTCGGCGAATCGGTTCGTTCTGAACGGAATGGCGCAGTATCGGGGTATTGAGTTGGCGGCTTCCGGTGAAATCACAAAGCAGCTGTCAGTCATCGCCTCCGCTCTGTTCATGGATGCGCGGCAATTGAACAGGGCGAATGCCGAGACCTTCGACCAGATACCCGATAATACCCCCGAGCGTACCGCCAGTATGTTCGCCGAGTATCGTTTGCAAAGCATCCCGGGGCTCGCGCTCAGCAGCGGCGTCTATTATGTAGGACGGCGGCCGGTCAACAATGCAAACCAGGCATTCGTGGATGACTATGTGCTGCTGTCTCTCGGCGCCCGCTATGCCTCCCGCGTCGCGGGCAAACGCACCACGATCCAGGCATTTCTGGACAATGCGACGAACGAAGATTACTGGAGTACTGCGGGAAACGGCCTCCTCGGCGTCGGCCCTCCCATTCTGCTGAAGATCGCAGGAAGGGTCGAATTCTGACTATATCTTGTTCCGGTTGCAGGAGATTGAATTTTCAGAGGTGTGTTTTGCAGGCGTAAGTCTGTACCCGGCGTGCAGGGAACGTGATGGCCGGGGATAGATTCCGGGTCAAGCCCGGAATGACGAGTCGCGGCGTTTTTTAAGGAGAAGAGCCCAGTTGGGTATTGGTCATGAAGATACGCAGGATCGTTTTCAACTTTCACCTTTATGCCGGTCTGGCGGCAGGGTTGCTTCTCGTGTTGAGCGGATTGACTGGCAGCATGGTGGTTTTTCGGGAAGAGATAGAGGAGCTCATGTATCCGGAATTACTGGAAACTGTCGTCCGGGACGAGCAGGTTCCCATACAGGCAGTGCTGAGCGCGGCCAGGGAGGCTTATCCGCGAGACAAGCTTCTTTCTATCCGAATGCCGCGCGCGCCACAGCAGACTTATTTACTGAAGATGAATGGCCCTCATGATTTATTTGTATATGCCGATCCCTACACTGGAGCAATGCTGGGATCCCACCGGCAGGAGGATACCTTCATGGGCTGGATCGCTCTTGTGCATACGGAGCTTCTGATCGGTGAGCGCGGTAAAAACATTCTGGGTCTCAGCGCTTTGCTGTTAGTCTGCATGATCGTTACCGGCTTCTTCCTCTGGTGGCCCCCCGGTGGAAAGGAAAGAAATGGAAGGGCAAGAAAAATTTTGCGGGGCTTCAAGATCGATTTGTCAGGGCCGTGGAAAAAGATGCTCTTTGATACGCACCGAGCGATCGGTATCTACACTTCGATTTTTCTCCTGATTGTCGCCTTTACCGGTGTTTCTCTGGTGTTCAACAAAGCTGTGGCTGAACTGGCTAATTTATTGACCGCCAGTCCTCCAAGGCCAGCGCCTCCCGTCTCCATTGCTGTGGCAACAGGTAGAGAAACGCCTTCACTCGACGAGTTGCTGCCCAAGGCTGACCGTGTTCTGCCCGGTGCCGTCACCTGGATTAATTTTCCGCAAACGCCGCAGGCACCGCTTGTGGTTCGAAAGAAACTGCCGGAAGAATTGCATCCTAACGGAAGAAGTTTCGTTTATTTTGACCAGTACTCAGGCGAAGTATTATTTGTCGAAAAGGCGTCGGCGAGCCCTATTGGCTCGCGCATCTACAATACCTTTTACCCAATCCACACGGGTGTTATAGGAGGCGCATATACTCGAATCTTACAGGTCATTGTCGGGTTTTCGCCGCTCGTCCTGTTGGTTACCGGTTATGTCATGTGGAGAAATCGAAAAAAGGCCAAGGCATATAAAGCGGGATCGCGGAAATTGGGTTTCAATTCAGTAGGGCTGGGGCGGGATAAGTGAGGTATTTCCCAGGAAATTACTCCGTCTTCTCGCGGAAGATACGGCTTCAATGTTCTATGGAAATGGCCTGGAAGGTCACAACAACAGCACTGAATAATACATCCGGTAAACCACTTGCTTGTTGAAAGGCGCTAAACTGAAGGAGGCGATTTTTAACGATTGAAGTTATATTCGCTTACGATACGCAAGTCCAGATGCCAGCCCAGATGAAGCCCTAAATGTCCGATAACTCGTCAAAAGCGGAAGTTAAATTTAGCATCTGATTCATTTCCTCCCCTGATTCATTTTCGTCCGGGGGTTGTAAAACCAGGTCTTAAAGATCAGACTATCTCCGGCGTTGATTATTCGTGGTTTGGCAGCGGGCGAGGCGGAACAAGCGGCATCGTTCCGGGCCTTCTCACACCGGCGGACCGCCGCGCTCTACTGCACTATATCGGGCGAATCGTGAAATCCAGCATCCTCACGCTTTTTTTCCTTCTTACCTTCTCCAGCATTGCTTCTGCACAAGCTATCCCGCCTCCCGATCCAAGAAGCCCCCCCCGGCCTCAGGATGTACGGATAGCGCAATTGCAAACACGATTAAACGCCATTAACCAGGCTCAGCAATCCATGTACCAGCAGTTCCAGATGTTGCAGGAGATGCGCCGGAATGAAATCGCAGGAACTTTTCCCCAGGTGCTCCCAGGGGGAGGGCTAAGCAATCTGCCGCCCATCAGTTATGATGAGACCGTCAGATTGCAGCGCGAACGGCAGGACCGCCTGCAACGATATGAGCGCGATCTCGACGAGCTGTATGCGCGATATGCAGAGCTGGATGAACAGAAGAAAGCTATTCTCGATGAAATTGTGGAACTGGCTAAGCCCGAGGAATGAGCAGGAACGTGCAATGAGGAGTGGCTGCCAGTTCCATGCAAATATTGGAGGCGGCAGTGAGTACGGTCAAGGCGGGAAATGTCAAGATGAAACGCGCCTATGAGGCGGCTGAGCCGACCGATGGTATCCGGATACTAGTTGACCGGTTATGGCCGCGTGGGGTCTCCAAGGATGAGGCTGCCGTTGACCAATGGATGAAGGATGTGGCCCCCAGCACTGAACTGCGGAAATGGTTTGGACACGATCCCGACCGCTGGGACGAATTCTGCAAGCGCTACGTGGCCGAACTCGAGCAGCACCCCGATCAACTCAAGGAACTGCGTGAGCTGGCGCGCAAGAGCCCGATTACGCTGGTGTATTCCGCCCGTGACGAAACGCATAACGATGCGGTCGTGCTGAGAGATTTTATCCTCCGGCGAGTGAAGTCGGTCGACCACGAATAGAGCGAACCGTCCCCCGTTCGTTTGTGCACGTAACAGGTCATTATTCAAGAACAGGTCGTTATTCAAGAATTGCTAACCGATCCCTTCGGCCTGCTATTCACTGCTTACCCGATGATTTCTCCGGCACCCGCTTCCGGATACTCATCATTTTGAGATAAGCAATAATCTCATCCGCCACCTTGTCGCGGTTAGGAACCTCGTGCCCGAGCGCGGGCATCATCGTGTTGTACCGGATGGTCTGCGGCTGCTCGATCCATCGCTTGAGGTATTCCGGTTTGATGTACTCGCTTACACTCACCGGATAATTGAGTTCGGGCGCTTTGCCGCCCCCCTCGCCATTGATTGTATGGCAGGAGACGCAGTATTTGCGGAAATGATCAAATCCGCGGAGGACCTGCTTAGATGAGCCCTTGGGCGGAGCCAGGCCGGCAAAAGGATCCTCCGACTTGATCTCGATTGTTTTTATTTGGTAGGGCATGTCGGATGCGCCGGATTCGAGTAGGGCTTTCGAGCCGATGTTGTCCCATATCAGGTAAAGCGGTCCAAGCGGCACTTTTTCATTGTTTTGCAGCTTGTTGAGCATGATGAATGGAGAACCATCGTCATGAGCAAGTGCGAGGTAGGCGTTGTGGGCCAAAAACTTCTCGACCGGAACGCTGGGCTGATAACCGTCGATCGAGGTGAAAACGATTTGCTGGGCCTTTTCCCAGTTTTTTCCGAATATCCGTTCGAATACAGGCCGGGCGGGAATTGCGCGGTAGACGCGTTCCTCCTTCTCATGCGCCTCGAAAACCTTCAGCGGCACGGGGGGAGCAATGGCAGCAAGGTCATCGACAGAGAAAGTCTTGACCGTCTGGTTGTCCTTGCGGAACTCAATCGTGGGCGCGCTTTGTGCGAGCACGCGAGGGACCTGGAGCGTGTAGGCGAAAAGGCAAATGAGCCAAGCAGCAATACATGAAAACGTAGCTGTAAATTTCATATTGTTACCCATACTTCCCATTCAAAGGGATGACGTCACTGCACGTTTGCAACCGGCTCCAGCGTTATTCCGGCTCTGCCACGCCGGCATCAAATTGCAGTTGCATCGCAGACTGAGGTTTTGGCCGCTCAAGATAATAGCCCTGAACCATATCCACGCCGAGGTCTCGCACCATGTCCAGTGTCGCCGCATCCTCGACGCATTCTGCGACCGTGATTTTGCCTAATCCGCGCGCGACTTCTACCATGGCTTTGACGAAGATCTGATTGTCGCGGTTGTCGGGCAGGTTGCATATGAACAGTCCGTCTATTTTCAATATCTGGGCGTTCAAATACTTGAGATAGCCAAACGTGGAAAAACCGCTGCCGAAGTCATCGAGGCAAACCCGGCATCCCGTGTGGCCGATAGCTTCGATGAAACGTTGCGCATCCTGGATATCTGACACCGCAGCTGTTTCGGTCAGTTCAATGATAAGGCGATTCGGGCTTACATTCCATTCATTCAACAG
>DASSHJ010000074.1:0-5419 GCA_035692965.1 Nitrosospira sp.
GGCGGCGATCGATGATCCACGCCGGGCTGACAAGGCTGGCGCAATGATCGCCCTGGTCGGGGTGGTGAACGTTCCCATCATTTATTTCTCGGTCAAATGGTGGAATACCTTGCATCAGGGTGCCTCAGTCAGCCTGTCCCAATCGCCGAAGATGGCGACAACGATGCTGACCGGCATGCTGATCATGTCGATTGCATGCTGGATGTACGCGATCGCCGTGATACTGGTTCGCACCCGCGCCATCATCCTTGAGCGCGAACGGCATACAGCGTGGGTAGGCCAGTTGCAGGGGGCAGTGCAATGAACTGGACGAGCGTGTCCGATTTTCTCGATATGGGGGGATACGGGCTCTACGTGTGGGGCTCATACCTGGTCTTTCTCGTATGCATCGCGGGAGAAGTCATTCTGGTCTTCAACCGTAAGCGAACTTTGCTCAAGCATCTCAGTCTGATTCACCAGTCAACCAAACAAGAGAAGAGACATGAAACCGCGTCATAAAAAGCTGGCGATTATCGCTTCGAGTGTCACCGCACTGGGCGTTGCTTCTGTACTGGTTTTAAATGCCTTTCAAAGTAATCTCGTTTTTTTCTTCAGCCCTACCCAGGTGGCAAATAAAGAAGCGCCGATTGGCAAAAGTTTC
Organism: Nitrosospira sp.; assembly: GCA_035692965.1. GTDB lineage: Bacteria > Pseudomonadota > Gammaproteobacteria > Burkholderiales > Nitrosomonadaceae > Nitrosospira. Next base: position 641 of record DASSHJ010000074.1, read on the forward strand.
CGGATCGGCGGTCTAGTGGAAGAAGGCAGCGTCAAGCGCGAAAGAGACGGGGTAACTGTCAACTTTGTCGTGACGGATACTGCAAAGGTCATACCAGTCGTATACAAAGGCATCCTTCCCGATCTCTTCAAGGAAGGCAAGGGTGTGGTAGCTCAAGGAAAACTTGCTTCTGACGGGGTTTTCCGCGCGGACGAGGTACTGGCGAAACACGACGAAAATTACATGCCGCCGGAAGCGGCTGGCGCCATCGACCAGGCGGACAAGGCGCGAAAAACGGTCCTGGTTCAATAACAAACAGTGTGTGGCCTGAAAGACAGGGATCGGAAAGTCTTCCCCAACCCGAATCCTGGGCCCTGCGGTCCTTTTCTCACTCCTAATCGATAGCCCCGACCATGATTCCAGAACTTGGTAATTTCGCTCTGATCCTCGCGTTGCTGCTGGCGCTCATTCAAGGAACGCTGCCCATTATCGGGGCAGCACGCGGCATCCCTTCCTGGATCGCGCTGGCCCGCCCGGTGGTACAGGGACAGTTCGTATTCGTCATCATCGCCTTCTTCTGCCTCGCCTATTCTTTTGCAACGAGTGATTTCAGCGTTATAAACGTAGTCCAGAACTCCAATTCCAAGCTGCCCCTGGAATACCGTCTCGCGGCAACCTGGGGCTCTCACGAAGGCTCACTGTTGCTGTGGACGACGATGCTTGCGACCTGGTCTGTGGCCGTGAGCATATTCAGCCGCCATCTGCCCGATGACATGGTGGCCCGGGTGCTGGGAGTCATGGGCCTTGTCAGCGTTGGCTTCCTGATATTCATGCTTTTCACATCCAACCCGTTCGAGCGGATGCTGCCAGGAGCAATGGAGGGAAGCGATCTGAACCCCCTGCTCCAGGACCCCGGAATGGTATTCCACCCCCCCATGCTGTACATGGGCTACGTGGGCTTTTCGGTCGCGTTTGCCTTTGCGATTTCGGCGTTGCTCAGCGGCCAGATGGATGCGACCTGGGCGCGCTGGTCGCGTCCCTGGACAACCGTGGCCTGGCTGTTCCTGACGATCGGCATCATGATGGGAAGCTGGTGGGCCTATTACGAGCTCGGCTGGGGCGGCTGGTGGTTCTGGGACCCGGTGGAAAACGCCTCGTTCATGCCATGGCTCGTGGGTACCGCCCTGGTCCATTCGCTTGCCGTGACCGAAAAACGCGGCAGCTTCAAAAGCTGGACAGTGCTGCTGGCAATCTGTGCGTTCTCGCTGAGCCTTCTTGGCACCTTCCTCGTCCGCTCGGGCGTGTTGACATCGGTGCATGCCTTCGCGACCGATCCCAAGCGCGGAATTTTCATCCTCACCTTCCTCGTGATCATCTGTGGAGGCTCCCTCCTTCTATTCGCGTGGCGCGCGCCCAAGATAGGCTTGGGCGGCAAGTTTGATGTGGTGTCGCGGGAATCCATGCTGCTTGCCAACAACCTCCTGATGATGGTAGCGGCGGGCAGCATTCTGCTGGGCACTCTCTATCCGCTTTTCATGGATGCGCTTGAACTTGGCAAGATATCCGTCGGCCCCCCCTACTTCGAAGCCGTTTTCGTGCCTTTGATGACTCCCGCCATTTTCCTGATAGGGCTTGGGCCGCTCGCCCGGTGGAAGCAGGCAAGCATACCAGAGCTGGCCGTGCGTCTGCGATGGGCGTTCGCGGTGAGCGTGATAACCGCGCTCCTGATGCCTTTTGTCATGGGAGAATGGAAACCTTTCGTGAGCTTTGGCCTCCTTCTGGCTTTCTGGGTGATTGCCAGCATTGTGACCAGTCTCGTCCACCGTGTGCAAAGCAGTGGCAAGCAGGGCCTGTTCGCCAAGCTGAGTGCGCAATCGCGAAGCTACTACGGGATGCACGCTGCTCACCTGGGCATCGCGGTATTCATTATCGGCGTGACGCTGGTGGGCGGCTATGAGACGGAAAAGGACGTGCGCATGGACGTTGGCGACACGGTCGAGGTAGGCGGCTATACGTTCCGTTTCAACGGCGCGACAAGAGGGCCGGGGCCCAATTACGTGGCGGATATCGGACATGTGGACGTGCTTCGCAACGGTGAAAAAATGAGTACGCTCGAGCCCGAGAAACGGACGTACAACGCGTCTGGAATGGCCATGACCGAAGCGGCGATCGACACGGGCTTCCTGCGCGACCTTTACGTTGCGCTGGGCGAACCCCTGGAGAATGGCGCCTGGATCGTGCGGGTGTATCACAAGCCGTTCGTGGACTGGATCTGGTTCGGATGCATGCTTATGGCATTTGGAGGTTTCCTCGCGGTAACCGACCGGCGCTACCGGCTGTCGTCGCGCAAGCAACATGAGCAGGTGGAAGACAAACCGGTTGTCAGCAAGCCCCGCAGATCCCCTGCAGCACCTGTGATCGCGAGGAGTAAGAAGGGGGCATGATGCGGTTCCTGGTTCCACTGGCAATTTTTGTCGTTCTCGTAGGTTTTCTGGTAGTGGGGCTCGGGCTCAAGCCCAGAGAAGTCCCTTCCCCGCTAATCGGAAAACCTGCGCCGGAATTCCAGCTTCGGCAATTGCATGATTCTGACAAGATGCTGACCTCGAAGGAAAACCTGGGCAAGGTCTGGCTATTGAACGTATGGGCTTCCTGGTGCGTTTCCTGCCGTCAGGAGCACCCGCTGCTTGTGGAACTCGCAAAATCCGGAATCGTTCCTGTTTATGGACTCAACTACAAGGACCAGCGTGACGATGCTTTGCGCTGGCTGAAGCAGTTTGGCAACCCGTACACCATCAGCATTGTCGATCCCGAAGGGCGTACTGGACTCGATTATGGCGTGTACGGCGTTCCCGAGACTTATGTGATCGACAAAAACGGCGTCATCCGGTACAAGCAGATCGGCCCTGTCACGGTTGATGCGCTCCAGACAAAAATCCTGCCTCTGGTAAAAGAGTTGCAGGGATAACCCCTTCTTCGTCCAGACTCTCTCTGTGTAGCCATATACACAGCATTTAACGAATCACTCTTTCAGCATGAAAAAATTCGGATTATTGCTGGCTTTGATGCTTTTGCTGCCTGTCTCGTGGGCAAAGGAGGCTGCTCCGGTCGCTGAGGATCCCGAGCTTGAACGGCGCATGGTCACCCTCTCGGAGGAGTTGCGCTGCCTTGTTTGCCAGAATGAAACCATCGCAGCGTCACGCGCGGATTTTGCCAATGATGTGCGGCGGGAAATTCGCGAACAGATGAAAGCAGATAAAAGCGATAAGGAAATCGTCGACTTTCTGGTCGCCCGCTATGGCGATTTTGTGCTCTACCGCCCCCCGGTCAAGTCCAGCACCTTCTTCCTGTGGTTTGGTCCTTTCATTTTCCTTGTAATCGGGGCAATCGTACTCTTCGTTTACCTCAAGCGCCGCCGCAAGCAGATTGAAGAGCCGATGCTCACTGAACAGCAACTCAAGCAAGCTGAATCCCTTCTGAAGGAAGGCAAAGGTAATAACGCATGACGACATTCTGGGTTGTCGCCGGCATATTCATTGTCGGCGCACTGTTATTTGTTCTCCCTACGTTGTGGAGTAAACGGGAGCGCAGGTCAGGGGTTGCCCGTGACGCAACCAATATCGATGTTTATAGGGATCAGCTTGCTGAACTCGATAACGACTTGCGCAGCGACGTTCTGACGCGAGAGCAGTATGAGCAGAGCAAACGCGAATTGCAGCAGCGCATGTTGCAGGACGTCCCGTTCGCGGGAGCAGGGGCAGGAGGAGGCGGTGTCCTTCCTTCCGGTATGCTGAGCAGCGGCAGCAATGCGGCAACTATCACACTGACTACCCTAGCGCTACCGGTACTGGCGGTTTCCCTTTATCTCTGGCTGGGCAATACCAGGGCCTTGCTGCCGCAACGAGCCATGGAACAGGCAGCCATGGAACAGGCTCCGATGTCGGCAGAGGGCGGTCATCCTGATTTTTCTTCCGTACTGCAAAACCTCGTTGCACGCCTGAAGGACCAGCCTGACGACATGGAAGGCTGGCTCATGCTGGGACGAACCTACGCCATGATGCAACGTTTCAACGAGGCAAAGGAAGCCTATGAAAAAGTTCTGGCGCTCGCTCCAGAAAATCCTGAAGTGCTCACGGATTACGCCGACATTGTCGCGATGACGAACAACGGCAGTCTGATGGGGCAGCCCCTTGAGCTGGTCAACAAGGCGCTGCGTATCGATCCGCAAAATCCCAAGGCGCTGGCTCTGGCAGGAACGGCAGAGTTCGAGCGCAGGAGATACAAGGAGGCCGCCGGCTACTGGGAAAAGTTACTGGCGCTTATTCCACCATCAGAGACGGAACTGGTTCAGTCCGTGAATAACAGCATTGCCGAAGCCAAGTCGCTTGCTGCGGGCAAAGGCAGTACAGTCGCTCGGGCAGGGCAGTCGCCGGGCGGACAGATGCCACCCCCAGCCGAAAAACCTGCCTCCGTTGCTGCGGCAGGCGCGCAGGGATCAGGCACGCTATCGGGCAAGGTGACGCTGAGTCCTGCCATGGCAAGCAAAGTCTCCCCCGCAGACAGCGTCTATGTGTTTGCGCGCGCCAAGACTGGGCCGCGGGCCCCATTGGCAACACTCCGCCTATCCGTCAAGGATTTACCAGCCACGTTCACATTGAACGACTCGATGGCAAGGTCGGGGGTGCAGCTCTCCACCTTCCCCAATGAGGTCATCGTGGGCGCCAGGATATCAAAATCGGGCTCTCCCATGCCCCAGAGTGGTGACCTTCAAGGCCTCAGCCAGCCCGTCAGCGTAGGCGCCTC
>DASSHJ010000075.1:0-6671 GCA_035692965.1 Nitrosospira sp.
GGATTTCCCAGGGACTGGAACAGTTGCGCTGGTGCACCGCCTATAACCCCTGTCATGATCTGCGTCCAGGCGCTCCCGGCTTTCCGGGCAGCACGCTGGAAGTCGAAACCAAGCTTTTCAGCCACGGTACGGTTGATTTCAGCTACCTTCACTTCCAGCATCACCTGCTGGTTGCTGCCGATCTGGAGCAGGTTGATGACCCTCGTGCTTCCAAGCCCCTGACCCGCGCCCTCGGAACCTCCCTGTGCGCCTGCCTGATTATTGTCCGGGCCACTACCTTGTGCGGTTGCCTGCGCGGTCGGGCGCTGGCTGCTTCCCTTTGCTCCCGTTGCTGCACGTATGTAGGCGTCGGCCAGCGAGACAATGCGGTCTGCCTTGAGCGTATCGGACACCGTTCCCGACAGTACCAGCGAATCTCCTGCCGCGCTGACCTTGACACGCGACTCTCCAGGCATCAATTCTTCCAATTTTCTCTGTAGTGCGGGCGCGTCGATTGTTACGGTTACGTCTATCACCGAGGTCTGGCTGTCCCGCGTCCAGATGATGACGTTGGTTGTCCCGATAGTTTTGCCCAACACGTATATCTGCGCCGGATTGATGAGGGCGACGTCAGCAATATCCGGATTGCCGACGGACAGACGTGCGATCGGCGCCGGTAACCGGAGCAGCGCTGACTTGCCCACCGTCACATTCATGCTTGAGGATTCGGTCAGCGGCGGCTGCGGCGAAACGGGAGGACCAACCGAACCGGCGGATGCGCCGGGAATGATCTGGGTCAACGCGAAGCTCACGGAAAGGGTTACAAGCAACAAGATGGATCGGAGTTTGCGAATACACGCAAACGCGTGTGGGTTCGGGGTTATCACAAGTGATAACCTTCCAGCGCGATTTGCAGGAAGACCGTTAAGCAGCCGGCGCGGGATCATGAGGATCCTTTCGCTCCGAGGCTGGCTTCGGTTTTATCGATTCCCCTGATAATTTCAACGGTCTCCTCGGGCGGGACCGCTTTCCTGCGAATCGCAGGCGCAATCACAGGCGCTGCTGCGGTTGGAGGAGCCAGTTTCAGCAGATCGCTGGCCCGAACACCCGCCGTCGTACCCGGGCTCTTGTCCACCTGGTTGCGCAGCACGAGGGACAGGTTTCCCACGCTGCGCGCCAGGTCAAGCTTTTCCGCCTCCTCCGGAGTCACCTCCAGGGTTACGGCAGACACGGTCTTCGGCTTTGTTTCATCGCGCCCAAGATCCTGACCCACGGCCAGCACCAAAATCTGTTCCAGGACAATCTTCGAGATGGGCTTATCGCTTTCGTCCTTCGTGTTTACCAGGATGTCCACCTTATTTCCCGGCAAGGCCAATCCTGCCAGGCCAACAACCTCGTTCACTTTCACCGTAATGGCGCGCTTGCCATCCGCAATGACACCTGATAATACACCCATTGCGCCCACCGGAGCCAGCTTCGATTCCAGCAGTGGTTCGCCTCGCACCAGATTAACCTTCGCAACGCGAGAGTCGAGCATCTTCGTTTCCTGGAAGGATCCGGGGGGCACGCTGGCGCGAGGCCAATCTGCCGATTGCAACAGGTCGGGCGTGAGCCGGGTTCCTACGTCGATATCCTGGGCAGCGATCACCACCCTGGATCCCTCTACGGTCGTACGCTGGATCACCCATTTTCCGGCAACCAGTACCGCAGCCAGCCCCAGCAACAGGGAAATCGCGATCATCCATATTGCCCTGGTGTTTTTCATTCTGCTTCCTTTTACCCTTACAGCTCGTCGTTATATCAACCGCTCTTTATAATCCTTTATTCCGGGTACACGCTTTCCAAGCAGAAATGAAAAATGACTGCTTTTAGCGGCTTAGAAAGAAGTTCGAGAAAAAAAGCCAAGGAAAGCAAAGTCCGCTTCCCGGCGGCCAGTCAGAGGAGAGGGACAGCAACCAGGTACCATGCGGTACCGAGGGCGATGGCTACACCGTAGGGCAAGGTGACTGTTTTTGCCGGCGCACTTGCGGAATCTTCTAAACCTTCGGGTCGAGATACGGGTCCTATGGGGAGGGTTCCCGCAACCCGCATTTTCCTGAGCTTGACCGGGATCGCTTGAGGCTTGCGCCGAGCCCAGATCGTTCCCATCGCGAGCAAGCCCCCCGCGAGAAGAACATAGATGAATACGTGCATTACCTCGGCTACGCCTAGAAAAGCCCCAATCATGGACATGAGCTTGACGTCGCCCGCGCCCATCGCACGAAACAGATAGAGCGGCAGCAGCAACAGCAGGCCTGCAGCCACGCCCGCCAGGGAAGCGAAAGCTCCCAGTCCTCCCATTCCCTTCGGCAGCAGAGAATTGAATGACAAGCCGGCGATGACACCGGTTAGCACCAGCACATTCGGGATACGACGGGTACGAACATCATGCAGGGCTGCAACAAGAAGCAGCAACAGCAGGATTCCAATGGTCAACGGATACACTGCATCACTCGGCCAAGGCGGGATGAGAATGCAGCGGCGCGTATAAGACTTCGAGAACGTTATCAGGACTGCCAAGGGTGGTCAGAAAGGACCATACCCTGGCATTTTGATGAAGCGCCCTTCGTTTAACTTCCACCACCTCCGGTCGTCAGCTTGCCTGCAACAAAGCTGAAAACGCCCTGAAGGTTGGTGCCAGCAAGCTGTACCCCGCCGATGATCACCACTGCAATCAGGGCCGCGATCAGACCGTATTCGATCGCGGTCACGCCATCTTCTTCGCTCAGAAACTGTTTTACGTATTGCACAATCATATTCATAACTTTCTCCCGTTCGTTGAGTTCACCGATTAAATAATCCAATCAATGCGCGAGACTCATCAAAAACCTCTTGTCACTCTTGATGGGTCCTTCACGTTTGCTTAACGGCGAGCACTTTGGGAAACTTGAACAGATTTTTGGGTACGGAAATAACGCTTTCTTCCCGATTCGGGACGCTATCGATGGCAGCCCTATTCAGGAAGCCAACTACGTCCGGATAATCGGCGCCGATTACGTGCAATAATGCGACGGCGCAAACAGGCGAAGACCCCTCACGACTGATGCATTCGTTTAAACGCTTCGGGAACCGCAGAATGGATACTCGCTCGACGAAACACGAATCCCTCCCGCAACGCAGCCTGAAGGCAGTCTGGCATCCATGCACGCAGATGAAGCAGCACGAAAAACTGCCGCCGATACCCATTGCCCGGGCTGAGGGGGTGTGGCTCTACGGCCCTGACGGACAAGGCTACCTGGATGCAATCGGTTCGTGGTGGGTGAATCTTTTCGGTCATTCAAACCCACGCATCAATGCAGCGATCCGCCAGCAACTGGATAAGATGGAACACACCATGCTGGCCGGGTTTACGCACGAAGCCGTGGTGGAGTTATCCGAGCGCCTCAGCAGTCTGATATCGGGCAAACTCGGCCATTGCTTGTACAGCAGCGACGGTGCATCCGCAGTGGAAATCGCCTTGAAGATGAGCTTCCATTACTGGCGAAACTGTGGCCGCCCCGACAAAGCCAATTTCGTGAGCCTTGAGAATGGCTACCACGGCGAAACGCTGGGAGCGCTGTCAGTCACCAACGTGGAACTGTTTGCGGAGGCTTATGCCCCGCTGCTGCGCCCCAGCACACAGGTCAGGACGCCTGATTGGCGCTTTGCAGCCGACAGTGAATCTCCGGAGGAGTATGCGTTGCGCGCGGCGGGTGTGCTCGAAGCCCATCTTGCGCAACACCACACCCGGACAGCCGCCTTCATCGTCGAGCCGCTTGTACAGGGGGCAACGGGTATGGGAATGTACCACCCGGTTTATTTGACACACGCAAGGGAAATCTGCGACCGGTATGAGGTTCACCTGATCGCGGATGAAATTGCCGTGGGTTTCGGGAGAACGGGCACCATGTTTGCCTGCGAACAAGCTGGCATTGCGCCTGACATCCTGTGCCTGGGCAAGGGTTTGAGTGGAGGCTACCTTCCCCTCTCGACCGTGATGGCGACCGATGAAATTTACCAGGCATTTTACGATGATGATATTACGCGCGGTTTCCTGCATTCTCATACTCATTCGGGTAATGCCCTTGCCTGCCGGGCCGCGCTTGCCACGCTGGATATTTTCGATGACGGCGATATCATTACCGCTAATCGTGCCAAGGCGGATTACCTCAATCAGTCATTGCTTCCGTTGGCTGATCACCTTCGCGTAAAAAATTTCCGTAACTGCGGCATGATATGGGCTTTCGAGGTGGAAACAGGCGATCCCGCTTTTTCGTTGAATTTCTTTCAAGCGGGCCTTCGGGAAGGCCTGTCTTTACGCCCGTTAGGAAATACTGTTTATTTCATGCCGCCCTATATCATCGATCAGGGGGAAATGGATCATCTTGCCGCGGGCAGCTTACGGGCACTGGAGTCTTGCTAAATAAGTACGCGAGCCATGGAATTCACGAATTCATTGGAACGGCGAGTGATTAACATTGCTCTCCCCAAGTCGTCATATACGGGATTGGTCCTGCCCTTGCTTCTTCTACCCTTGTTTCTTCCGGTGGCACCTGCATTCTCGCGCGACTTGCCGGCGCCTGTGCACCGAACCCTTAGGCAGGCCGGCATCCTGGAGTCGGCAGTGAGCGTCTATATTCACGAGATTGGGACATCCCAGCCTCTGCTTCAGCATAATGCCGGCATTCCAATGAACCCTGCATCCGTCATGAAGCTTGTCACGACCTATGCGGGGCTCGAACTGCTTGGGCCAGCTTATACCTGGAAGACTGAATTGTACGCAGATGGTCTGCGCGACGGGGATACGCTTCGCGGCAACTTGATCATCAAGGGGTATGGCGATCCCAAGCTGAACCTGGAGAATTTCTGGCTGCTTACGCGCCGCCTGCGGCAGACGGGACTGCGCGAGATCGCTGGCGACCTCATCCTCGATACCAATTATTTTCAACTCCCCAGCGTAAATCCGGCGGAATTCGACGGCAAGCCCCATCGTGCTTATAACGTTCTACCGGAAGCATTACTGGTGAATTACCGGGCTGTCAGCCTACGCCTCATCCCAACACCTGAAAACGGGAACGTGCGTGTCATCGTTGACCCGCTGCCTGCATTACTCGATCTCAGGAACAGTTTGACACTGACTCCCGGAGCATGCGGCGACTGGCGCGATGCGCTTGCCACGGATATACGCGCCAACAGGGAGAACGATGGGGAGAACCATGGCCGAGTATCGATTGCTCTTAATGGAACCTACGCCACTGATTGCGGCGAAAAGAACCTGTTCCTGAGCGTTCACGAAAACGCCTATTACATACAAAGCCTTTTTAAACAGCTGTGGGAAGAACAGGGGGGGACTTTTCATGGCAGAGGAATCCCGGGGACGGTGCCCGACGGACTGCTTCCGATCGAAATTCATCAGTCGCCACCGCTTGCCGATATCGTTCGCGACATCAATAAATTCAGCAACAATACAGCTGCGCGGCAACTCTATCTTGCGCTCGGGGTGGCTGAACCAGTGGTCGAATCTACGGCAATAGTGCGGGCGACCACGCTGAACCCAGCGGTGGCAGGGGGCCAGGCAAGCAGCGAACCAATGGCACCCGCGACGCTTGCCAAAGCGGATGCTTCCATCCGACGATGGCTTGCTTCAAAAAGGCTTCATTTTCCGGAACTCGTCATGGAGAACGGTTCTGGCCTATCGAGAAATGAGCGCATCAGCGCACGCCATGTCGGGCAACTTCTCCTCACCGCGTTCCAGAGCCCGGTCATGCCCGAGTTTATATCCTCCCTCCCTATCGCAGCGGTGGATGGGACCATGAAAAAAAGGCTCAACGGCAGTGCCACGGCGGGTCAGGCCCATATCAAGACGGGCTCCCTGGAGGGAGTGCAAACGATGGCCGGATATATGCGCGATCAATCGGGCAAGCGCCTCGTCGTGGTATTTTTCGTCAATCATCCGAATGCAGGAAGAGCGCAAGCTGCGATGGATATGCTACTGCACTGGCTTTACGAACAATCGGTCAGATCGCGAGGATAAAGCTCGTAAAAGTCAAAGCGCGACATCGGGGAACAACATCGCTTTGCCGGCCCTTGAAGTTTTGCAAGGCCTTGACCGTCGAGCTGCCGCGTTCAATGCGCTTTCTCCCAGTTGGGGCCTACGCCCACCTCCACCAGCAGCGGAACGTCGAGGCAAGTCACCGCAGTCATAATGGATGGCAGTTCGGAGATTACTTTTTCCAGTTCCTCGTCAGGGACTTCCAGCACCAACTCATCATGAACTTGCATGATGAGCTTGCTCCGGAGGCCGTTGATCTTGAGCCATGAATTCACTGCAATCATTGCAAGCTTGATGATGTCTGCCGCAGTTCCCTGCATAGGTGCGTTTATCGCTGCACGCTCCGACGCTTGCCTTCGATTCACATTGGAGCTATTGATCTCCGGCAGCCATAGCCTCCGCCCAAACACGGTTTCCACGTAACCGCTCTGCCTCGCCATTTGCCGGGTGCGCTGCATGTAATCTGCAACACCGGGATAACGGGCAAAATAACGATCCATATAAGCTCGCGCAGCAGAGCGGTCGACCCCGAGCTGGGAAGCAAGACCGAACTCCGACATGCCGTAGATCAACCCGAAATTTATGACCTTTGCATAACGGCGCTGCTCATTGCTTACTCCTT
>DASSHJ010000076.1:0-24317 GCA_035692965.1 Nitrosospira sp.
ATTCCTCTGTTTTCGTCGATGCGATCATCGAAGCACGAAACTTTGCTGTCCGTCTCGCTCAACATGCAAACCGTATCCACCCCGTCGGCTGCGACCGCTTCCCATTGCGAGGCGCTGACGGCTCGTCTTCCTGAAGGTAAAGCCGCATTTTTCACGCTGATGACAATTCCCCCAGATGATCCGTCAATATAAAAGGTGACGACCTCACGGGTTGCATCTCCAACGGCATAAAGGCGCAAGCTCGGGTTAACCGTTTGCGCCCCTTTACTGTCGAGTGCAGGAGCAGAGGCCAGCCCCGATATCTCGAGAAGCGGGATCGTGTATCGATTCGTGACGACCAGTTCACGAGAGGAATTTTCCCGGGCGGAAACGGATCCGGAGAACGCAACTATAGCCATGCCGGTCAGGATGCAACCGGTCGTTAGGTCGATCGACGGAAATAATGATGCGGGCATGCGGGGAACCTGAATCGTGCGCCTTGTGATCATCCCCCGATTTTACCAGCAACGCGCTTCACGAGGACTTGGTTAGAAGTCCTTTAAGTCCGATGGGCAATGCGTGTGAGGGACGTAAGATGCCTTGGGAAATAAAAAAAGTTCCCCGGTACCTGGTTCCCTCGGGCGGCTCAAGCCCGGTAGCAGTGATTGTGCGCCGGGCTTTCTTTTCGCTGAGAACTGTTCAGTGTTCCAGCCGGGCTTCCATTGTGATATCGGCCTTGAAAAGCTTGGAGACAGGGCAGCCGGATTTGGCCTTGTGTGCAATTTCCTGGAACTTGGTGTCATCCGCGCCCGGTACCTTTGCAGAGACGTTCAGGTGGCTTTGGGTGATTTCAAAACCCTCTCCCACTTTCTCGATCGTCACGTCAGCGTGAGTGTCGATCCGCTCCGGCGTCATCCCTGCTTCCCCCAGCATAAGCGAGAGCGCCATCGAGAAGCAGGCGGCATGCGCCGCGGCAAGCAATTCTTCCGGGTTTGTGCCTTCGCCTTTCTCGAATCTGGATTTGAAGCCATAAGGCGCGTCATGGAGTACGCCGGTCTCGGTGGAGATTGTGCCGCTGCCATCCTTGATGCCACCTTTCCAAACTGCCCATCCCTTTCTGGTTGTCATGATTGCCTCCTTTGTTGTCGTAATATCTTCCGGATTGGAACAGGGAGTTCACTTATCCGCTCCGCGTTCCACAGTATGGCGACGCCCGCGGCGGCCGAAAATATCGAGCCTGCGAAAATCGCAATCTTTGCTGCAGCGAAGTCCTCGGGTACCGCAAACGCTTCGCTGGCTATGAAGAGGGACATGGTAAAGCCTATTCCCGCCAGGCAGCCTGCCCCGGCCAACTGTACCCACGAGTAACCTTGAGGTTTGACTGAGATCCCGGACCGGGCTGCCGCAGCCGTTGCAATGACGAATCCCAGTGGTTTGCCGATCGCCAGCGCGATGGCAGTACCGATCATCAGGGGAGCATGACCGCTGAAAACCCCGGTGCTCATCTCCACGCCCGCATTCGCCAGCGCAAACAGGGGCAGAACCAGGTAGCTCGATCGCGGCGCTACCTGCCTCAGCATGCGATCTGCCGGTGATTCCAGCCGATCGTGAATCGCGTCGAGGGCTTCAAGGGCTGGCTCGGAAGGGCCGAACCGCAGGATTTCCTGCCCGCGCTGGGTTTCCGCGGTGAGGATGGCGTCCGCCTGCATCATCAGCGCCTTGAGGTTGGGGGGCGGCCGGGTGGGTATGAAAACGGCGAGTACGATACCCGAAAGGGTGGAGTGTATTCCGCTCGCATGCACGCAGATCCATAGTCCGATTCCGAGCAAGACGTAAGGGGTTGCGCGGTAAACCCCGCCCTTATTGAGCACTGCCAGCAAGCCGACAATGCCGGCTGCAGCTCCAAGATACGCAAGATGAAGTTCGCCGGAGTAGAACAATGCGACGATGATGATGGCGCCAATGTCGTCCACGATTGCCGCTGCGGTCAGAAACACGCGCAGTTCGATGGGAACCCTGTTCCCCATCATAGCGATCAGCGCGACTGCAAACGCCGTATCGGTCGCGGTTGGAACACCCCAGCCTCGCAGCCATTCACCTTCGGGGCCGGCTGGTACCCATAGCAGGTAAAGCAACGCGGGGACCGCCATGCCGCCGATCGCGGCCACGATGGGGAACATCGCTGCCTGAAGGCTGGCCAGGTGACCCACCGTGAATTCGCGTTTGATTTCCAGGCCAACGACCAAAAAGAAGACGACCAGGAGGCCGTCATTGATCCATTGGCGCAATGGCATACTAAAAGCCGCGGTTCCGAAACTGAGGCCGACGGGCTGTTGCCAGAGATAATTGAAGCTGGGGCCAAGCGGCGAATTGCTCAGGATAACCGCCATTCCCGTGGTGATCAGCAGCAGGACACCGGTTGATGGCGCCCACTTTGCGAAATCGAGCGCTGCTGCGCCAACCACATGGCCGAGCGAGCCGAGCATGGCCTCCGACAGCGAATTGGCGTCCCACGGCCCGTCGTATCGCCGCTCGTTGATAAAGAAGGTGGGAGTAACGATCGCGCCGCTCGCTGCCGCGCTTTCGATGTCGGCGTCTACTCGGGTTTTCGCCAGCAGCGCCGCTGCCGGGGATACGTCGCCGAGCTGGAATTCGGCAGCAACTTTTCTTAGGTCTTCCTCGGTTAGCTCGTCGGACCGGCCTATCAGCGCAACGTGCATTCTCCAAAAGCGCGACGGATCGTCGGATGATTCCACCATTTCGGCCGCCTGCCGGGCTATCTGGTTGCCTGCGAGGGGACGGTGACGGAATACGTAACGGAGACGGTTCCCGAACCGGTTGCGCATCTGCGCAATCCGGTCATGCGCCAGGCGAGAGGCGGGGTCGGCGTAACTTCCATATTCCACCAGCGTAATTTCCGCATCGGCCGGACCCAGCACGTGATCGTATGTATTATCGACCGGGCGGTCGAGCTTATTGGTCGGGGACTCGGGAGTCATGAACGATGAGCGTGGTTACTCCGTGCCAGTACTCGCATTGCTGCGGAACAGCGGAATGCCGATGTCCGGATCGCGCGAACCAGGCTTCCCCTGGTTGCAAAGCTTAGTAAACGAGCAAGCTGTTCGACAGATCCGTCGAAAGGGGGGAAGCAGACTCTTGTTTTTCCAGCCGGTCAATCGCCCTGGACAAGGCGTCGCGAAGCTCGCGAGCCTGCTCCGCTTGCATGATATAGGGCCTGCCCGGGTCGGCGTCGGACAGCTTTTGCTGTTCGTGGGATAAAAAAGGAAAGCGGACAGAGAGGATGCCCTCGACCGGCTCGGCTTTTATTTCCCATCCTGTAATTGGAAATTGAAAAAGATCTTCGCTCATAGGATCCCGATTCCTGCTTTTTAAAGAAAACCGGAGTCTAGCAGAGCACTCCGACTTCCTTCGTTGCCTAGCGCACATACTCACGGGAGGCGCAGTGATATGACTATACCTTGCCCGCAAGCCAACCCCACGATGAGGAGGCCGCCATGATTGTCGTTACCGCTGCCAGCGGGAAACTGGGCCGCGCAGTCGCTGAAGAACTTGGTAAGCGTGTTCCTGCTTCCGACATAAAACTCGCGGCGCGAACTCCCGCCAAGCTCGAATTCTGGAAGAACCGGGGCTTCGGTGTTGTCCGAGCCGATTATGACGACCCGGCCACTCTCAACGCCGCGTTCGCAGGTGCGGAAGTCGTTCTTTTGATCTCCAGCGACGGACCGAACGATGCTCGCATCCGGCACCACAAGAATGCCATCGACGCCGCGAAACGGACGGGAGTCAAGCGTCTTGTATACACGAGCTTTGTCAATCCAACGCCGCGAAGCAAGTTCATCTGGGCAATCGCCCATGCTGAAACTGAACCTTATCTCAAGGCATCCAGCGTTCCGTATACTATTTTGCGTGATAACCAATATGCATCCAATCTCGATGGCTTGATTGCAAAGGCGAAAGAAACGGGAACATTCGCGCTGCCAGGCGCGACAGGAAAGGTTGCTTATGTCACTCATGCGGACGTGGCTGCCTGTGCGGCGGCTGTTGTCACGCAACGGGGGCATGAGTATAAAACCTACGAACTGACTGGCCCCGAGGCATTGGATGGCTTTCAGATCGCCGGTGTCATCTCGGAAGCATCAGGGCGGGAAATAAAAACGGTGGATCTGTCGCCTGAAATTGCCGCAGCCAATCTAAGGGCGGCGGGATTGCCGGAGTTTGCTGTCGAAGGCATTGTCAGCATGTACGCTGCGGCGAAGGCGGGGGAGTATGCGACGGTTACTCACGATGTGAAGCTCCTGTCGGGACGGCCTGCCACTTCGGTACGGTCGCACATCAAGACAATTGTCAGAAGAGAGCTTGCCAGTGCGACGGGGTAGTTCTTAACGGTAATCGGAAAACCCCTTTTGGAAAACCGCTTTGGAAAACCCTGTAAGCAACGGGAATAGAAAATTAATTAATACGTCGTGGGAAAGATTCCCGGGTTTCACGTCCTGCCGTCATCCTCCGGTCTGCTACAAACTCCTGGTTTAAACACGACCCTCGACCACGGCGATAATAAGCGGATAAAAGGTCTGTTATCATTCCAAGGTTATAGGAATCGCGGTAACAGATACGAGTGCCTCAATTTAATTTCGATACCCTCATCATCGGGAGTGGCTTGGCCGGGCTCACGCTTGCGCTGAATCTCGCGGAAACGCGCAAGGTGGGGCTGGTTACGAAGCGCGCCCTGATGGATGGGGCGAGCAGCTGGGCGCAGGGGGGGATAGCTGCGACGCTGTCAGAGGAGGATTCACCAGAAGCGCATATCAGGGATACGCTAATGGCGGGAGCGGGTCTGTGCGAT
Organism: Nitrosospira sp.; assembly: GCA_035692965.1. Lineage (GTDB taxonomy): Bacteria > Pseudomonadota > Gammaproteobacteria > Burkholderiales > Nitrosomonadaceae > Nitrosospira. The sequence goes on from DASSHJ010000076.1 coordinate 4,844, forward strand.
GAAGAAGTGACCCGTTATGTGGTGGAAAATGGCCCCAGAGCCATACAGTGGCTGATCGGCCAGGGCGTTCCCTTTACGAGGGATCAAGGGAATGAAACGGGTTATCACCTGACACGGGAAGGGGGGCATAGCGTCCGGCGAGTGATTCACGCGGCTGACGCGACGGGCCAAGCGGTTCAGCTCACCTTGATCGAGAAGGCGCGCGCGCATCCCAATATTAGGGTGCTAGAGCATCATGTCGCCATCGATCTTATTACCAACGCAAAGCTTGGCCACCTCGCGGGCCATTTGAGCGAGGCGCGCAATCGCTGCCGCGGCGCGTACGTGCTGGACAGTAAAGCCGGTGAGGTTCGAACCATCGGGGCGAGCAGTACAGTCTTGGCTACCGGTGGCGCGGGCAAGGTTTATCTCTATACAACCAATCCCGACACGGCGACGGGAGACGGGATCGCCATGGGGTGGCGCGCCGGCTGCCGGATCGCGAATATGGAATTCGTGCAGTTCCATCCTACTTGCCTGTACCATCCGCATGCTAAATCATTTCTAATCAGCGAGGCAGTACGGGGCGAGGGTGGTGTGCTCAAGCTTCCGGACGGGTCGCGCTTCATGCATTGGCACGATCCCCGGGCAGAGCTCGCGCCGAGAGATATTGTCGCGCGCGCCATCGACTTCGAAATGAAGAAACGCGGCCTTGATTGCGTCTATCTCGACATCTCGCACAAGCCCGCCGATTTCCTGACCGAGCACTTTCCCAATATCTACAAGCGTTGCCTGGAATTCGGTATTGATATTACGAAGCAGCCAATCCCGGTCGTACCCGCTGCCCACTATACCTGCGGTGGCGTTGTTACTGATTTCAATGGCAAGACCGATATCGACAATTTATATGCGATCGGAGAAACAGCTCATACCGGCCTTCATGGAGCAAATCGGCTCGCGAGCAATTCTCTCCTGGAATGCCTGGTGTTCGGTCAGGCGGCGGCCAAGGACATCATGGCACAGCCTGCCGAGCCTCCCCTTGAATTACCTCGCTGGGATGAAAGCCGCGTTACCAATGCAGATGAAGAAATCGTCATTTCCCATAATTGGGACGAACTGAGGCGCTTCATGTGGAGCTATGTCGGCATCGTGCGGACTACGAAGCGGCTGGAGCGGGCCGGGCACCGCATCGAGCTGCTGCACGAGGAAATCAATGAGTATTATGCTCATTTCCGGGTCACAAGTGACCTGCTAGAACTGCGCAACTTGGTTGATACGGCGGATCTGATTGTACAAAGCGCCATGCTGCGCCATGAAAGCCGCGGGCTACACTATAGCCGGGACTACCCCAGGCCACTGCTCGAGGCGAGGGATACAGTGCTGAGGCGGTCCGGGTAATTGCATGCATTGCAATCGCGGTAAAGCGTAAATCGCTGGGAGTCGGGTAAAGAGTCCTAATGAAACAAAGTGTTAGCAGGCCCTAATTCTGAACCCCCGTCGCCAGGTATTCGAGCAGGAGCACGAGACCGTATCCCCCCGAGGGCAACGCGATCGCGGCGCCGAATATGGGGTGCTGCGTGAATGGGAGAAACGCGCCTCTCTGATTGTTTCTGATTGTGTCCATTGCCCACGCGATCTGTTGCCTCTGCTTTATTTCTTCCGGGATTTGGCCGGATATCCCCGTAAGCTTGCTTTTCAGCCGCCTGATTGCTTCCCGTCTCGCCGCCTCGGCTGATCGCCGTAACGTCAGCGCGTTGCCGACAAGGAGTATGGCGTTCAGGGCAAAAACAAGGATCAGCGCGGATGGAAAGTCCCAGTTGTCGAAATAGCGGTAGCGCGCGATTCCGAGAACAAGCATCGTGATAAAGGGAAAGTATATAAAATTGCCGATAACCTTGGTTCGTTCTGCGATCAGTTCGATACCCAGCCATTCATTCAAGTTTTGCCTTGCAACGCCTTGCTCAGCCGATATCTTTTCCAGAGTGGCTTCCGGCCAACTGATCCTGTTTGCCGCAATACAGCTTACCCAGCGCCGGCAAAGAATCGTGACGTCCAGCACATAACATACCAGGAACACCAACGTGGTAATGCTGGCTGCCAGGAGAATCTTATTGATCGCAAAGCAGGCTCCTCCGCGGCATGGGATATTGGGAAAACCGAACAGCGCCATCATCAGCCAGATGAAGCAGAGTGCGACCAAAGCTTGTGGCAGGCAACGGATGAAGACGTTTTTCAGACTACCGAGGGTCTCGTATTCACTCCAGAGTTGCGCGGCATCGACCTCTCCGGCTGCTGGCGAACGCCAGGTATTCAACCCTGTAAGATATTCCACCCCCCTGCGAAAGCTGCCGAACGGAAGGGAGCCCGAGAGCGGGCCTGTGGCCGACAATTTGTTTTCGGGGAGATAATCCATGGGAAAGTCATTTTGAGACTTGCCATTCGTCCCCTTGATCGCTCGCCCTTCAAGCCCGAACTCATGGGTCAATATTTTTTCGTTACCTTTCAATTTTCTCCATGAAGACCACAGGAAAATCAGGCTCATAAGCAGGGCAAGCAGTTCGATTACTGCCGTAGGCCATGCGCTGATCCCTTCGGTCAGCACAAACGGTTCATTTTGAGACAGATCGGGTGTGGAGCGCCTTACCCATATTGCAGCGCCGTAAACCCCCAGACCTGTGAGTATGAGGAATATCCAGAACCCAACCCTCGAAGTAAGCTTGAAAACGGCCGCAGCCGCAGTATTGCTAAGCAGCATGGCGCCCAGCACGAGAATTGCAATCGTTGCTGTTGCCCCAAGGGCCAATCTCAGATTTCGTGTTGGATCGGTGTAAGCTCCGAGGTCGTGGCGGGGCGGGTGAATGCTTGCGGCATTCGCGAGTGATGAATGAGCGCTCATGCTAATGTCGAAGGCCCCCTGCCGCCCGACCTCGTACAGCCTTGGCTTGTCGTGACTCGAAAATTTCAGCACCGGACCGGCTGGCTTCCCAGTCCCCAATTCTGGTGCCGCCCGCCTTAACCGGAAGCATTCCGGGCATTCTGGAGACCCTGCCGCGATGAAGTGATCGAGCGCCCACAGGGTGGAATAAAACAGGGATGTCTGGTAGCTGTCTCGAAACGGTGGAATGGGTATCTGAAGGGCGGGCTGGAGCTCAAGACCGAAATGGGACGCAATGACTAGATTATGTGTCCATTGCCATTCAGTGGGATAACTCAATCGGGCATTGAGGTCGGTGGTGAAAAAGATTGCACGTGGAAAAGTGTGACGCAGCGCCTGCAAAATCAGAAGTTTGTCATAAACATCGCTGCCCAATACGCCTATCGCCTTGAACTCTTCCCCGTTTTTTGCTTCCTCCTGTTTAAGGACTGCTGCGAGTCGCACGACATAATCCAGTTGCCCACGGCCTTCGGGTCGTGGGGCCGAGTTCCGGGTCGTGGCTTGAGGCTTGCCGCCTGGCAACATCCTTGCTCCGCTTTGATTGCTGTCTTTGTCCTTGTCGTCGCTTCTGTCACCGGCGCGCACCGGCAGTTCGCCGTCAAGACCCGCGAGATACGAATGCCTGTAAATCCAGCCAGGCCACTCGTCCCTGCGCAGCTTGTTGATTTCAGCTTCCAGGTCAGGCCCGGTTTGCCCGGAGCCTTTATTCATCGTTACCGCCGCAAAGGTGCGCGGAAGCGCGCGGCCATAGAGCGTATCCCACTCGGAGATAAGCGCAACCTTCGGGTTGCAGTGCTTGTCCATGCAGGGTTTCAGATCGATCTGGCGGCGTCTCAGCTCCTGAAGAAGTTGTTCTGCAAGGGCCGCATCGGTGCCGATCGTCCTCGTTATATGGATTTTCGCCTCGGCCAATAGCTCATCCGCCGGTTTTCTTTCCCGTTCTTTTCGTTGCCCGCCCTTGTCCAGCCCTACGGATGCTTCCGGCTCCGGTGAATAGTCGAGCAGGAAAGTGTCCTCTGCAGTTGCCCAGGGAGAGAAGAAACGGGCCTCAGCCAACATGTTGAAGGGGAGGGCGGGCGCGCCGGACCGGGCCGGCTCCAATTCCTTCAGCATTGCGCTAAAGGTCGCTGAGCTATGCGGTCCAACCACATCATAAGCCAGACTTATGCCGGGGCTGGCCTTGCTGGTGCCTTTCCTGAAATAAGCAAGAAGGTCGTTCAGGAACAAGAGCGGGTTGGCGTTTGCATCCTGCTCCTTCAGCCACAGGACCAGCACTGGTTTTCCATATGGCTGGTGCCGGAGTTCTGCTTTTGGGAGATAGAACTCAGCCGGTACAAGTGTTTCTATTTCCTCCGCCGGCGTTGCAGACCTTGTTCCTGTCTTCTTTTCCTGATCGTTTTCCTGCTTCCCTCTTTCAGTCCGGCGCCATTTGAAAAACCGGATGTACTCGCCTGATTCGGGCAAATAGCCCGCCGCGCCCAGAGCGGATACAACGGCGTAACGGTCGTTCAGCCTGGATTCGGCACCGTTGACGTATGGGCTTCCGTCCACGAACACGGGCAGGATGCGAAGGTTTGAAATGCCCGATTGTTCGATAACCTCGATCAACTTGTCGAGCGTGTGCTCGCCATTTTTTTCTTCGGGCTGCCCCGTCAGCTTCTGTTCGAGCGCCTGGTGGGCCTCCATCGCTTCGAATGGGTCCTGCCAAAGGCGTGACTGCACCACGCTCTTCTTCACCAAAATGTTGGTTGCCTTTTCCTTGTCGACAGGCCGGGATGTTTTGAGCGAAATTCCCTCATAGAACAGAAGACCGCTGATCATTCCCAGCAGTGCGAACAGGCCTGCCAGCGGAAACTTCGGTTTATCGTTGGATTGCTCTGCCATAGGTCAACTTTGTCCAGGCAAACTCTGCGGCGAAGTGCGGGTTTCAACGCCGACGCGGCCGGACGTATTAGAGTGCCATTTAATGTCAAGTATAGATGAGCTGATGGCGCGAGGACGCTTTCGCTCGCATGCGACCCCCCAAGGTTCCTTATGGCAATTCGGCAGGCCGCCGTATATGAGAACCAGCTTCCCTTCCGCGCCTTCCCCCGGGCTGTACTTTAGTACAATAGACATTGCCTGTGCACTTGGTAAGATTCAATCAGGGGAAGCGAGGACGAGAAGTGGAAGGCAGTGAGCAGGTGCTTCCCCCTTTGTAGTTGGAAGCAAACGCCACGGCCCGGTTGCAGGAACATCTGCACCGGGCTTTTTTATGTCCTGTAGAGCCGGAGCGTTCTCTCCTGCGAATGCTGTTGATACAGTTACAGTTGCATGGGATGAACCGGAACCCACAATACGCGCCGAAGTGATAAACGAGTGGGAAAACCGGATCAAAGGGGATGGCTTCAGCTCCAGACTTTCCTTTCACTATTCTCCTGAAAGCGAGAAGAGTTACGTTTCTTTCGTCATTCCCGCGGAAGCGGGAATCGAGTTTTCTCGGAAGTTTTTGCTGGATTCCCGCTTTGGGGAATGTGGTGACTAGCTGATGTGGTAACCCGGGAGTGACCGGATGCAGGGGACGGCCGGCGAAGTGAGTAGATAGGGATTAAGCCTGCCACTGGTGAGGAGCAGTATCGGATTTATTCTCTTCGATATTTCGATCCTGGAGCGTTAATGGGCACGGATCCTGGTGCTTATATTTTGGCAGCAAGCGCAATCGCGTAAGGCAATGACACGCCGGTGCTGGAAATCAAGGGGGAGAATTCGGGCCCGGGTCGCGTCAAAACGAGTGGCCCTGGATGTTTGGGTCAAAGCTGTGAACTGGAAGGGCGGTTCGCCACTTGGGCCTGGGATGTCGTATTCCAACCTGGACAGATACAGGATGGTGATAACGAAGTGGAGCCGCGGGTAACGGGGGCAGCATCGTGATTTTTCGAGGGGCTGCTGCTACTGATTTGCCGCATGCAAAACCCGCGCTCTCCCTCGTCCTACCGAGGGACTTCAAATAAGGCTTTGTTTTCGTCAGGAAATTATTGCGCGACGACCAAGCTGCTTGAAAATGTCTTGGTCGCCCTCTCTCCCGGCCTCTCTCCCAAAAATGGGAGAGAGGAGATTAATGGGGTTTCTGGGTCTCAAGCCGGCGAGCCATACACCCTGAAATCTCTCCCGCGAGGGAGAGGAAAATTAAGGAGCCTCAAACCATCAGGCGGAAAACCATCCCCGCCCAGCCTTGAACCGGAATATTGCGATGGTTTCAATCACCGCGGCCGGCCCGAGCGAAAAGAAGTCGTGCGCCTCCAGATGCCCCCAGACGCATCCCCCATACTTGATCATTTTTCCTTTAAGCCCTGATAGGTCTCCTGCAGTAGGCGAGAAACCTTGTTGTTGCCTTTGAGTCTCCTTAGCAATATAATAAGAATCATTCTCATTCGTAATACGAGGGGGTAAATTAGCGTTTCACTGTTTCTGTTTCAATTGATCTCTTCAACCTTCCATACGCAAATTTCTGAACAAATAATTTCATTTATACCACCGCGTTTTTTCGCGACGTGGTCTTTCATCAGCCAGCCAGCCTTCAGCAAGCCAGCGGATTACTCTGTCTCGTTAAAGGATATCGGCATGAAAAGCGATAAAACGGATCACGCAACCGGTAATCAAGTTCCGCACCGGCATCATCATTTTCACTACACTACGCTCTACCATTCACTGGCCTGCCTGGTATTAGCTGTTAGCTTTATTTCCCCTCCGGTCGCTTTGGCCGACCCAGGCATCCTTCCTCAGGCGGCAGGAAAGAGATACAACATAGCGGAAGGTGACCTCGGAGAAGCGCTTGAGCGTTTTGCTGCGCAAGCTGACATCAGCGTCTTTTTCCACCCTGAGGATGTTAAAGGAAAGACGGGCGCATTAAATGGGGAATTCACTGTTCAGGCGGGGTTAAGGCAATTATTGTCTGGAAGCGGCCTGGAAGCAGCGCCGGAGGCAGACGGCTACAGGGTAAAAAAATCAACTGGGGCAACGCCTGATCAACCCGCGATGTTGCCTGCGATAAAAGTGTCGGCGAGCGCTGCGACCGGCCCGACTGACGGATACATGGCGACGAAGAGCTTCAGCGCGACGCGAACGAATACGCCTCTACGCGATGTTCCCCAATCCATCACGGTTGTGACGCAGGATCTGATCAAGGATCAAACCATGCAGAACATGGGCGACGTGGTGCGCTACGTTCCCGGGGTCGGCATATCACAAGGGGAGGGCAACCGCGACGCGGTAATTTTCCGGGGCAATAATTCAACCGGAGATTTTTTTGTCGATGGGTTGCGCGACGACGTGCAGTACTTTCGCGATCTCTACAATATAGACCGGGTCGAAGTATTGAAGGGTTCGAACGGGATGATTTTCGGGCGTGGCGGAGCGGGTGGGGTAATTAACAGGGTGACCAAGGAAGCGAACTGGGCACCCGTCAACGAAGTTGCGGCGCAATATGGCTCCTTCGCTCACAAACGCATAGCAGTCGATGTGGGCCGGCCCATAAACGATGCCGTTGCTGTTCGTCTCAATGCCATGTACGAGCATTCTGACAGTTACCGCCACGGCGTTGACCTCGAGCGCGGCGGCGTCAACCCGACGCTTACGTTCAGCCCAAGCGGGCAGACGAAAATCGTGGTTGGGGGCGAATATTTTACCGACAATCGTACGGCAGACCGCGGCATACCCTCTTTTGGAACCATGACTAACGTTGTCGGGTCAGGTCGTCCCGCCGATACCGACCGCTCGACGTTTTTTGGCAATGCGGCAAACAGTCCAACCCATGTTGACGTCTGGGCCTTGAACTCGCTTATCCAGCACACGTTCGATAACAATCTTACCTTTCGCAATCGGACGCGCTTTGCCAGTTACGATAAGTTTTATCAGAATATATTTGGTAATGGGGTGGCAACAGCCGAGGATGCGACTGGAACCGTAGCGATTTCAGCTTATAACAATGCAACGCAACGCGACAATATCTTCAATCAGTCAGATTTTCTCTATGACGTCAGTACGTGGGGGATAAAGCATGAATTCCTGACCGGCGTGGAGTATGGCCGCCAGGTTACGGATAATCTTCGTAATACCGGGTTTTTCAACAATACCAGCACGAGCGTAAATGTTCCCTATTTCAACCCCTTGAGCCTGACACCTGTCACTTTCAGACCACTCCCTTTCAATCCCGCAAACCTTACCGGGGACGCCAACAACCACGGCGTCGTTGAGGTGGTGGGCATTTATATACAGGACCAGATTACGCTTCTCCCGCAGCTTAAAGCGGTTCTTGGCCTGAGATACGACAACTTTGATCTGAATTTTCTCGACAATCGTAATGGCCAGCGGCTCCATACCAATGATGGCTTGCTCTCGCCACGGGCCGGCTTGATTTATAAGCCGATCGAGACGGTTTCCATTTATGGAAACTACAGCTTGGCCTTTGTACCACGTGCTGGAGACCAGCTCTCATCGCTAAACCTGAACAACGCTGCACTCCAACCAGAAAAGTTCATGAACCTGGAGTTGGGAGCCAAATGGGATATCCGGCCAGATTTGGCCCTGACCACGGCCTTGTACCAACTGGATCGCAGCAATGTTATTGCACCGGTTCCCAACGATCCCACGCGGACAATGCTGGTCGACGGACAGCGCGTCAGAGGTGCAGAAATCAGCTTGATGGGGCGCATTACGCCTCAATGGAGTGTAATGGGAGGTTATGCCTATACCGACGCGGAAATTACACGCGCGATAACGGGGGTGCGGGCGGGTGCAACGGTGGCGCAAGTCCCGAAGCATACGGTTTCGATGTGGAATCGCTATGATTTCACGCCATTCCTCGGATTGGGTCTCGGTGTGGTTCACCGTAGCAGCATGTACGCAGCCCTCGATAATACCGTGCTCCTTCCGGGCTTCACGCGGTTGGATGCAGCAATGTTCGTGAGGCTCAACAAGGTCTTGCGGGTGCAGGCGAATATCGAAAATATAGCCAACATCCAGTACATTGCCTCTGCGAACAATAATAACAACATCATGCCCGGGGCGCCGCGCATTTTCCGGTTGACATTAGTAGCCAACTTTTAAACCCTTCGCTTTAAACGCCTCACTCAGGCTATCGGTATGGACTTAGAAGCACTGTCATCCAAAAGCGGATATAGCTTGTTTTCGATAGCTGGTGAAATATAAGATGTTTCCGGTGAGGGGGCGGCGGAATGGATCAGGATAAGTTATAGATTTTCTAATTAGTCGATGGGGTAGCGGTATACTGGTAAGGAGAAGTGACTGTAGAGTTAAATCTCCATTTTTTTATCTTTAAAAAAGATCCAATATGTCTTTCCGCATCGTAAGATTTACGTTCTCACTGTCCTGCAGGAATAAGTTCTCTATTAGTCCTCGGTATTGATTCCTACTCGGTATTGTTGTTAGAACCTTACGTCTTTTGTTAATGCTTGCCCCTCCTGTTGACGTTTTACTGCCCCTACCCTCCTCATCATTGGTGAGTACCCTTAACTACCCCGCCAATACCTTGCAAGTTCGGCGAATTCGGCTATTGCAGCCAAGTACGCCCTTAACAGTTAACAGTTAAGATTGTTCTCACAGAATTCACGGTTGTACATTCAAGCTTCCCACATAAAGTTTTTCTAATCATCAAAAGTCACTGATATGCGATTAGCCGATTTTATTTTGCGTGACATGGAAGCTATTCTCGCGGCGTGGGAGGCATTTGCCGCGGTTCAACTGCCCGCCGCCAGGCACATGGACCCGCTTGCTTTACGCGACCACGCGCGGCAAATTCTTCAAGCCGTGTCAAGGGATCTTTCCACTTCACAGAGCAGGGAAGCGCAAACTGCGAAATCATTGGGCCGCGCGCCAATACTAATTGGCGCGCCGGAGACTGCTGCGCAAATACATGCCCTCCTGCGCGCACGAAGCGGTTTCGACATCAACCAACTGACCGCGGAATACCGCGCCCTTCGCGCCAGCGTTCTTCGTCTATGGGGCGATGATTCTCCGCTGGAAAGCACCCATTTGGACGACATCATTCGCTTCAATGAGGCAATTGACCAAGCGCTTGCCGAATCCGTGGCCTTTTTCAGCAGGGAAGTCGACCAGGGCCGTAACCTATTTCTTGGGATGCTTGGACATGACCTGCGCAATCCCCTGCAGACGATCCAAATGACAGCATCCTATCTGGCCGCACTCAATGCTGGCGCCAAAGTATCGGAAGCTGCGGGCTATTTGATCAACAGCGGCCGTCACATGCATGCGCTACTCGACGATCTGCTGGATTTCAACCGTACCAACCTCGGTTTAGGTATTAATATCACTCCTAGCGATATTGACCTCAGCCAGCTGTGCGCTAGCGCATTGGACCAGTTGCGTGCAGCAAATCCCGGTCGGAAGATCGATCTGGAGGTGAACGGCGATACGTGCGGCAATTGGGATAGTCAACGTCTGCAGCAGTTACTCGGCAACCTGGTGCGTAATGCGATCAAGTATGGAGCGGCAGATGCGCCGGTGTGTGTGGATTTAAATGGGGATGCAGCGGGGATTGTCCTCGAAGTCAGGAATAGCGGGCCTGTCATCGAGCCATTGGACCTCGACCAAATATTTAATCCTTTGAAGCGGGGCTCCGATAACGAGAACAAACGCGCCGCGGATGGGAGCCTCGGGCTTGGACTGTATATCGCGCGAGAAATCGCCAAAGGTCATGGCGGGTCTATAGAAGCTCGGTCAGACGAGACCGAAACGGTATTCGCGGTGAGACTGCCGCGAACGTACACTCCAAGCCAGCTTTGCCGTTCTTGACTATAGCCGCAAGACACACGCACACCCCCTGAAGTATTTCCAGACCGGACAGAAGCAGTGGTTTGCCATGGCCAGCCCTGCTTTTCCCGTATTGAACCCCCATTATCCGAAGAGCGAAGACTTAGCAGCAGCGGCTGACCTTTCCGCCATATCTTGCTTCCTGGCGTTCCCTGAAAAAGCTTTCATAGGACATGACGGGTTGGTCCGGATGGGATTTTTTCATGTGAGCGACGTAGGCGTCATAGGCAGGTATTCCCACCATGAGGCGCACGCTCTGACCCATGTACCGGATTGTCTGGTTGATTCTTTTCAACATTTTTGACTCCATGTATCGAGGTCTGGAACGATTACTCAAGATTTGGATAAAGCTTCGGCAGGCAGCAGCTCGAATGGGGCTTCCCTCGCGCTGGGCTTACCAAGGGCGCGCGCATGTAAAACCGTTCTGATGCCAAACACCAGTATGCTGATCAGGACCAGCATGAACAGTGCGGCAAGCGAGGCATTCACGTAATCGTTGAAAATGACCTGCTGCATCTGCCCCAGCGATTTGGCAGGAGCAAGCACTTGGCCGTTTGCAACCGCATCCCTATATTTGTCGGCGTGTGCAAGAAAGCCGATGCGCGGATTGGAATGGAATATCTTCTGCCACGCTGCGGCCAACGTGGTCACCAACACCCATGCAGCAGGCACGATGGTGACCCAGGCGAAGCGATCGAGCTTCATCTTGAACAGCACACCCGTGCAAAGAATCAGGGCGATGCCGGCCAGCATCTGGTTGGAAATGCCGAATAATGGCCACAATGTATTGATACCGCCCAAGGGATCGATCACACCTTGGTAGAGGAAATAGCCCCAGCCTGCCACACAGATCGCCGTTGCAATCAGGCTGGCGATCATCGAGTCCGTGCGTTTCATCGACGGAATAAAGGTGCCCAGCAAATCCTGCAGCATGAATCGCCCGGCGCGTGTTCCGGCGTCCACGGCCGTCAGGATGAAAAGCGCCTCGAACAGGATGGCAAAGTGATACCAGAAAGCCATCATGGTTCTGCCCCCCGCAAACTCCGACAGAATGTGCGCCATGCCTACCGCGAGGGTCGGCGCGCCGCCGGTTCGGGAGATCACTGTATTCTCCCCCACATCCTTCGCAGTCTGCGTGATCATCTCTGGCGTGACATAAAAGCCCCATTGTGAAATGGCCTGAGAGGCTGATTCAGCAGTGCTGCCGATGATGGCAGCAGGGCTGTTCATGGCGAAGTACACCCCGGGCTCCAGGGTTGACGCGGCCACGAGGGCCATAATCGCCACAAACGACTCCATGAGCATCGCTCCATAACCGATGAAGCGCGCGTCGGTCTCGTTGCGGATCATCTTGGGGGTAGTGCCTGAGGATATGAGAGAATGAAAGCCGGAGACTGCTCCACAGGCGATGGTGATGAACAGGAAGGGAAACAGGCTGCCCGACCACACCGGCCCCGAGCCATCGACAAACTGCGTGAACGCCGGCATTTTGAGCTGTGGCGAGACGAATATGACACCGATGGCCAGCCCGAAGATGGTGCCGATCTTGAGGAAAGTGGACAGATAGTCGCGCGGCGCGAGCAGCAGCCAGACAGGCAGGACGGAAGCCACGAAGCCGTAGCCGATCAGCAGCCATGTGAGTTGCTCGCCGGTAAGCGTGAACAGCGAGGCCATCGCGGGAATCTCCTGCACATATTGCCCGGCGACGATCGACAGCATCAACAGGACAAAGCCGATGAGAGAGACTTCTCCGATTGAGCCGGGTCGAAAATACCGCGCATACACCCCCATGAAGAGGGCGATCGGTATGGTGGCGGCTACGGTGAACGTTCCCCACGGCGATTCGGCCAGGGCCTTGACCACGATGAGCGCCAGCACTGCAAGCAGGACCAGCATGATGAAGAAGGTGCCGAACAAGGCAATCATTCCCGGGATCTGGCCGAGTTCCGATTTTATGAGGTCTCCCAGGGAGCGGCCGTCCCGCCGCGTGGAAATGAACAGCACGATAAAATCCTGTACCGCGCCCGCAAACACGACACCTGCAAGTAGCCACAGCATTCCCGGCATATAACCCATCTGCGCTGCCAGTATCGGGCCTACCAGGGGGCCTGCCCCGGCAATCGCGGCGAAGTGATGTCCGAACAGCACGTATTTATTGGTGGGCACATAATCCAGCCCATCATTGAACTTGTAAGCCGGCGTCATGCGGGTGGGATCCAGTCTCAATACCCCGCTGGCAATGAACCGGCTGTAAAACCGGTAGGCGATGGTGTAGATGCAGACCGTGGCGATCACGATCCATATCGCCCCCACGGGTTCGCCGCGGCTCAGCGCGACGTTGGAAAATGCAAAGGCGCCCAGGATCGCGAATAACAGCCATCCAAGTTTTGTTGTCATACTGTTCATTTGTTCTCCGATTTATGAAAAGCGACACCAGGCCATGAACTGTCCAGTCTTCAGCGAAAGGGACGGCTGAGGAAAGGAGATTTTGCCAACCCAAAACGCCAAGGGACGTCCTTTGCCTTTGATACGCCTATGCGGGGACCAGCCACAACTGTGACCGGCCCAGTGGGTTCCAGAAGCTGGAAAGGCGGTTTGTCGAGGGGCAGTCCATTCTGCGCACCGGTAACCCCGAGCGATTGGCATACTCGACCAGGACCTGAGCAAAGAAGGCGTACGTCATCCAGACCGCGCCGGTCACGCATGGCATCGAGCCCGGCGAGCGGTTCCAGCGCCCGGATAAGAACTCCAGCTCCATGGGATACTGGCTGGCACACGAAGTTGAGGCACCAGTGAATCCCGTAAGAACGGTAAACATAGGCATGGCCGGGGGGACCGAACATTACTTCGTTTCGTCTGGTAGGCCCAGGGTAAGTGTGAGAAGCGGGGTCATCTCGATCGTAAGCCTCGGTTTCCACAATACGCCCGCCTACGCCGTCGATAAGCAGGATTGCACCGATCAGGGATCTGGCCACATCAACTGAGGGAGCTGAAAAGTCGATAAATTCCGGGGACGTGGACATGCAGCAATTTTATACAGAAGACCTCTTTTCGAAACGCTCTTCCCGATAACAAAAATGATTTTTTAGATAGCAATCCGATATTGCAAGACGAATTGTCCTTTGCTCGAAGTTTTAATAATTTCCCCTTGAAGCATGGGTGTTGAATATGGGCAGGTTCTGGTAGTCAAATGTGAGTTTGACGCGATGTCCTTGGGCTGGCGACCCTTATCAAGAAGAACAGTCTTTAAAAGTCTAGTCATTATTATTGGCTATCCTGCTTCCTGGGGGCGACGGTACTCATCATAGAAGAATAAGCCCCTCCATAGAAATAATGTGTATAAGCGAGCTTGTTAACCGCGCGAGAAGGATAAAAATATCTGCTCCGCTACTGATGGTTGCTGCCACGCTGCTTTTTGCGACCATGAGCCTGTGTGTGAAGGTTGCTTCCACCGACTACAGCGTTGGAGAAATCGTATTCTACCGAGGCATGGTGGGAGCAATCATGATGGTACTGCTCACTCGGGCGCAGGGTGAGACACTTCATACTAGTCTGCCGGCTCTCCATTTCTGGAGAAGCCTTACTGGGGTGAGCTCGTTGGCCCTGTGGTTTTACGCCCTCGGAAAATTGCCGCTTTCCACGGCTGTGACATTGAACTACATGTCTCCTATCTGGATGGTCGTCCTCCTCATCGGGGCTTCGGCATTTCGTAACGTGGGTAACTCGGAAAGAGTGGATGTCCGGTTGGTATGCACCGTGCTCATAGGTTTTGCTGGCGTAATTTGCATTCTCCAGCCAATCCTGGAGCGTGATCAGTTATGGGCTGGTTTGATGGGCTTACTGTCGGGTCTGCTTGCGGCCTTGGCGTATCTGCATGTGGCTGCGCTTGGCAAGGCCGGTGAGCCTGAGGAGCGGGTGGTATTTTATTTCTCGCTGGGCAGCGTCATCGCGGGTGCTATAGCGACGACGTTCATGGATGAATGGCACGCACATACGTTGCAAGGGGTCGGAGTACTGCTTGCCGTGGGGTTGCTGGCAACACTGGCGCAGCTTTTTCTAACGCGCGCCTACAACATCGGCCGGGTGCTCATCAACGGGAGCCTTCAATATCTCGGTATCGTCTGGGCTTATTTATACGGAGTTTTTTTGTTCGATGACCTGATTACCGGTATCGCTTTGCTAGGCATGGGGCTCGTTATACTGGCAGGTATCGTGGCAGCGAGACTGCGCGAATCCGGTAGCGGGACGGGCGATATCAAGACAATTCCCGAATAATGAGCCCTGCATTAGAGCCCTGCGCTATTCGGGTTGTGTTACTCGCTTTTACGATTTCATCGCCTGCTTTGACTTGCGCAATTTTCCGGCCTGCCTTCATCGCATACCAGTTCTTCCGGCAGCTTGCATTTTCCCCGATGGTCGAGGGAAATCTGGGCGCGCGCTGCTTCGCAGGCATTTCCATACGTTTTGCCATCACAGCCACACACGGGATCGTATTCCGCGTTGCATACGTCGGGTATTGCCCTGCATGATCCTTGCGCATCCCGAGTCTTGCACTGACCCGCGAGGAGTTCGCAAAACTGCAGGCGAGGGCAAAGAGCGCCGAGAATACCGCCGCAGTCCAGAGGTTCTACGGGTTCAATATCGTCACAGCGCTGGGTCAATTCCAGCTTGATGAAGGTCGCGTCTTCATGACGTATAGATTTCAGTTCGTCAACGAATGCCTTGAACTTCTTTGGGCTCGAGTTGAAGCCTGACTCGGCACAACCGGATAAACCGAATTCAGTCGAAGCGGCGCTCCCCTTTCTGGGGAGATAAACGTAAAAAACATCGACCGTCCCAGTGGAAACGGCTTTTCCTACCACTTCCCTGACCTGATGCAACGCCGAGTTATCGACGCTCCCCCGCTTGCTGCCCACCGTAATACTGACCGCGCCATTTTCTGCAAGGGAAGTTCCGCTAAATAAGAGGATGAATCCGCTCAGACAAATGTGGGCGAATTTTTTCATTCTTTATGCCGGGCATTGCCGGTTCCTGCATCGGCTGATTTGTTTACGAACCCCTGAACTAACCCCTTTTTTACCCTGGGACATGCTGCTCAGGGTACTGATGGAGTTGAGTCAGAGGCTCCTTTTTTGCCACTCAGTTCGGTCCGATCGGACCACCTTGTTCTTTGCTCAGATCCTTTAGGGGCCTTCCTTGCTTGTCTGTTGGAAAATCCGGTACATGAGAGTCAGGGCTGGGAGAGCGTGGATCCTTGTTTCGTTCCGCTCTTTTCTGTTGATCTACGGACCCCATTTCCGTATCTTCTTTTACCTGCGGGACGCCATATTTATCTTTCTGGCCGCGTTGGCTAGATCCCGCCTTGTTCTTGTCACCGGAGCTTCCATTGGAGCTTCCTTTATACTCTCCGGTGCGGCCTTCGATGGGGTCTTTCTTGTCACTATAATCAGCAGGATTTTCCTTCGCCTGCCCCGAGTTGCCGCTTTGGGCATTTGCAATTCCGTGGACTCCTAAGAGCATGGTACCTGCGAGAATCAACGCTGACGCGGATGGTCGCATCGTCGAAATGGATGAGAATTTCATGGCTGTTCCTTTTTCCTGGCCACAGCGATATTGCTGTGTAACGAGATTAACCGCTTTGACTCCAACTCTTCAGTGCGGTAGCACACTAAAATTATCGCAACGGTTTTTGAGAATGTAGCTGGGGCGCGGGGATGGACAAAAGGGAAAGCGCCCAAGGAAAGTTTACCTATCTCCGCTGAGCAATAAAGGGAAGCAAAAAAAAAGTATCCACGCGATCAAGGTGACGGATAGAGAGCGTATTTTTCGGTAAGAGCTGACTTGAGGGTGAGTGGACAGGATTAATATCTGCCTTTGATTCTAGGTCCCGTTCCGTTATAGCCGCAATGTTCATATAAGTCCCGGCGATCGGATTCAGAGCCTTCGCACGGGTCACCGTACTGGCTGCTGCTGGAGTGATAGCTCTCATACTGCCCTCTCCGGGTGGTTTCACTTGGGCCATAATCCGCGTTTCTGCCGGAAATGCCTTCTCGCGCAGCGGAACCCCCAGAAGGCGCGGGCGACTCAATCTGATCTGCTGCGTATCCTTGAGCCTGAGCGGTACTGGTCAGGACGAGTGCGGTAGCCAACACCGCTGATTTAATCAATAATGTAGAGGTTTTCATAGCCGTTTCCTTTTTATTTACCAGCGGGATTGCTGTGCGGATAATAGACAATTGTTTCTTATGGTTCAGTGCGTTACCACACGAAAACCAACGCTGTATGTAACGTTAGGCGAAGGTCCCTTCGCTTGGCACTATTGTTGGCGCCATTGCGAATTTCCGGATCCGCTGTCGGGCCAATTTTTTTCAAATTTGGCACGCTGCTTTTCAAATTTGGCACGCTGTTTATTCTGACTCGTCCAGGCGTTGCTTACGCCCAGGCGGTTTTCTTCGAAACGAAGGGCGGCAGCCCCAAGATCAGAAGCGACGACGGCAATCTTGAAATTGTCTTCGGCGCGCGAGCGCATCTCGATGTGCATGCGTTCAGCGCGGACAAAGCGAGCCCAGGTGAAGTGCCGTTTGGCAGTCAGCTACCCGGCGCCTTTCCCGATGACGGGTTCAATTTTCGGCGTGGATATACGGACGTGACCGCGAGATATGGTCCGGTGAGTTTTAAATTCCAGAATGATTTTGCCGCAGGGACCTTTCCCGGCAGCCTGCGCGAGGTCTGGGTTGGGGCAAAGCTGGGGCCAGGCCAGCTTACGGTGGGCCAGTTCAAGGCTTATCGCGGAATGGAGGAATTGGCGAGTTCCAACGAAATTACCATGATGGAGCGTCCGTCAACTTCATCGACCGGCATTTATTCAGGTCGCCAGTGGCTGATGGGGGTTGGTTATAAAGGAATTTTCAGGGATCAGATTGGTTATGGGGTCGATATCATGAGCCTGACGCATACTGGAATGCCAATCTCCGGTTCGAGCTATGGAGGCCGGATGTTCTGGGTGCCTGTCGCGGATGAAGGAAACATCTTTCACCTAGGCGTCGCGTATAGTGTGGACACCTCGAGCGCGGAATCTCTTGCAGCGAGAGTTGCCGATATTTATGGAGGGCGCCGAGGCATTAGCAAATCTCTCGGCGTTGCAGGCGCGAGCGCAAGCCCGTCCGACAAAAGTAGCCAGTCCACTTTCGCGGCTGAGGCTGCTTATGCGATAGGGCCTGTCACTTTGCAGGGGGAATACGTAAATTCGACGCTGGATGATACTCATCAGGTCTCCGGTATCCAAAAGAATTCCAGGGTACAGGCCTATTATGTGCAAGCGAGTTGGTTTGTAACCGGGGAAAGAGTAATTTACCGGAAGGAGCGGGGAGCGTTGGGAAAACCGAAGCCAAAAGGTAAATGGGGAGCCCTTGAACTTGCCTTCAGATATGACGTCGCCGAGAATACAACGCAAAGCCTGACTGCGGACCCCTGCGGTACCGGCACGTCGAAATGCGAAGTGACAGTTATTACTTTGGGTGCCAACTGGTATGTGAGGCAAGGCCTGCGCTTCATGCTCAATTATTATATTACTGAAGCTGCGATCGGGAACATGGGTCCGGGTACGCCGAACCGGACCGATCAACCCTCCGTGATTTCTTTTCGCACGCAGCTCAGCTTCTAGCAAGGATGGAAAGCTGGAGGCTAAAATACCAGAGAAGCGGAATGAGGAAGCGGGAATGCAGGAATTATAAAGAGGAGTGATGAAAGAGCGATTTGCGTGCCAGCTGGAGTACTACACCCGCTCTATGTATTCGCCGCTGTCGGTGTTGATCTTGATCTTTTCCCCTTGCAGGATAAATGGTGGAACCATGACAACAAGTCCCGTTTCCATCTTCGCAGGCTTGTAAGAGCTGGTGGCAGTCGCTCCCTTGAGGTTAGGTTCGGTATCGATGATCGTTAACACCACGCTTGAGGGAAGCTGCAAGCCGATAGCACGATCATTATGAAAATTGACCTGCACATCCGTATTGGGGAGCAGGTATTCGTACTGGCCTTCAAGAAACTCCTGAGACAGGCTTAACTGCTCATAATTTTCCTTGTCCATGAAAATGTAATTGTTGCCGTCCTGGTAGAGGAAGGTCATCTCGCGCGGCTCTACAAAAGCGCGCTCCACCTTGTCTTCCGTTCGAATGCGCTGATTCGTCTTGGTCCCGGCCTCGATATCCTTCATTTCAACCTGCATGAACGCGCCGCCTCGGCCTCCCACGTGGACATGATAAGATTTCAGCACCCGCCAGATGCGCTTATCCCACTCGATCAGGTTGCCCACGCGAATTTCTGTTGCCAAAACTTTAGCCATTAAATTTCCAGTGCATCATAAAACCAGCATTTTACTACAAAACATACCGGTTAACCCCGAGACCAGAGAGGGATCAGCATTCTCCACCGATTGCCGCCGGTGCGACCGTCTTGCGGGATTTCTGGACATGGTGAAAACCAAGCATCCGGATTATTACGCGCGTCCAGTCCCCCCTTTTGGCGATGAGGCCCCGAAGCTTCTTATCATTGGCCTGGCCCCCGGCATGCATGGCGCAAACCGGACGGGAAGGCCGTTCACGGGAGATTTTGCAGGCATATTGCTGTACCGTACGTTGTACAAATTCGGTTTCGCCAATCACGAAGGTTCTGCTTCTCCGGATGACAATTTGCGGCTCATCCAGTGCCGTATTACCAATGCGGTGAAATGCCTGC
>DASSHJ010000077.1:0-6050 GCA_035692965.1 Nitrosospira sp.
GATGGAGGAACCGCATCGTTGCTGCAACGGGCAGGGACGAATGTTCCACCCCTGCGCGACGCGTTGAAGAAGTCGATCGAACGCTTGCCCAAGGTGGAAGGTACGGGCGGGGAAATTACAGTGTCGAGGGAGCTCCTCAATTTACTCAATCTTGCGGATAAGGAAGCGCAGAAACGGGGGGATCAGTTCATCGCATCGGAGATGTTCCTCCTGGCGGCAATCCAGGACAAGGGCGAGACCGGTAATCTGTTGAGGCAGAACGGGGCCAACCGCGCGGCGCTGGAGCAGGCGATAACCACGGTGCGCGGGGGCGAGAACGTCGGTAGTGCGGAAGCCGAGGGCAGCCGGGAAGCACTGAAAAAATACACCATGGATTTGACCGAGCGTGCGCGCATGGGCAAGCTGGACCCGGTCATTGGGCGTGACGACGAGATCCGGCGTACCATCCAGGTGCTGCAGCGCCGCACCAAGAACAATCCTGTTTTGATCGGCGAGCCTGGCGTTGGCAAGACCGCGATCGTGGAAGGATTGGCCCAGCGTATCGTCAATAACGAGGTGCCGGAAACGCTGAAGGACAAGAGGGTGTATTCCCTCGACATGGCGGCGATGCTTGCGGGGGCGAAATACCGTGGAGAATTCGAGGAACGCCTGAAGGCCGTCCTCAAGGAGATTGCTCAAAGCGAGGGCAAGATCATTGTGTTTATCGACGAGCTACATACCATGGTTGGGGCGGGTAAGGCGGAAGGCGCCATCGACGCCGGCAACATGCTCAAGCCCGCGCTGGCTCGCGGAGAACTGCACTGCGTCGGTGCAACCACGCTGGATGAGTACCGCAAGTACATCGAAAAGGACGCGGCGCTCGAGCGCCGTTTTCAGAAGGTTTTCATCGAAGAGCCCACGGTGGAGGCAACAATAGCCATCCTGCGCGGCTTGCAGGAAAGATATGAAGTGCACCATGGCGTGGACATAACGGACCCGGCCATCGTTGCGGCGGCAGAGCTCTCCCATCGATATATTACCGACCGCTTTCTGCCTGACAAGGCGATCGATCTAATCGATGAAGCGGCGGCGCGTATACGCATGGAAATCGATTCCAAGCCTGAGGCAATGGACAAGCTCGACCGGCGCGTGATCCAGCTTAAGATCGAGCGTGAAGCCATGAAAAAGGAGAAGGACGAAGCTTCACAGCGACGCCTCGGCCTGCTGGAACAGGAAATCGAAAAGCTCGAGCGCGAGTATGCCGACCTTGAAGAAATATGGAAAGCTGAAAAATCACAGGTGCAGGGCTCCCAGCACATCAAGGAAGAAATGGAGGGAGTCAAGCTCGAGATGGAGGCGGCTCGGCGCAGGGGCGATTGGCAGAAGGTGTCCGAATTGCAGTATGGACGGCTTCCCCAGCTCGAAGCGCAACTGAGTGTTCAAGATCGACATGGGGAAGCGCCCGCGGAACACAAGCACAAGCTGCTGCGAACACAGGTGGGAGCGGAAGAAATCGCGGAAGTGGTTTCGCGCGCAACCGGCATTCCCGTGTCGAAAATGATGCAAGGCGAGCGGGAAAAGCTTCTGCATATGGAAGAGAAACTGCACGAGCGTGTGATCGGGCAGGATGAGGCGGTGCGGCTTGTCTCGGACGCCATTCGGCGCTCGCGCGCGGGACTGTCAGACCCCAATCGCCCGTATGGCTCGTTCCTGTTTCTGGGACCGACCGGTGTGGGGAAGACAGAACTCTGCAAGGCCTTGGCAGGGTTCCTGTTCGATTCGGAAGACCATCTCATCCGCCTCGATATGTCGGAGTTCATGGAAAGGCACGCGGTTGCTCGCCTGATCGGTGCGCCGCCAGGCTATGTGGGTTACGAGGAGGGCGGCTACCTTACGGAAGCGGTGCGCAGGAAGCCGTATTCCGTGATCCTGCTCGATGAGGTCGAAAAGGCGCATGTCGATGTGTTCAACGTGCTACTGCAGGTACTGGATGACGGACGGATGACGGATGGGCAGGGGCGTACGGTGGATTTCAAGAACACTGTCATCGTTATGACTTCCAACCTGGGGTCGCAGATGATCCAGCAGATGGCAGGAGATGATTACCAGGTCATCAAGCTTGCGGTGATGGGCGAGGTCAAAACCTATTTCCGGCCTGAATTCATCAACCGTATCGATGAAGTGGTCGTGTTTCATGCGCTGGATGAAAAGAACATCAAGGCTATCGCACAGATCCAGCTTAAATACCTCGAAGCGCGGCTGGCGAAAATCCAGATCGCTCTAAAGGTCACCGAGGCGGCGCTGGCAGAGCTTGCCCAGGCCGGTTTCGATGCGGTTTTCGGCGCCCGCCCGCTGAAACGCGCAATCCAGTCGCAGATCGAGAATCCGCTTGCGAAGGAAATACTGGAAGGTCATTTCGGCCCCAAGGATACGATTAATGTGGATGCCGTCAACGGCGTGATCGTGTTCAACAAGACATGATGCAGGATGCGGGCTGCCAGAGGTGCTGGGTATCCCTTTGGCAGCACCGCACAAGCCGGAGCATCAAGAGAGACAACACCTGATCCTGCTGGCAAGGACGGCGGATGCAATACATGAGAACCGAGAAGCAGAAGATGCTAGCAGGCGAGTTGTACGACGCAACCGATCCCCAATTGGTTACCGAGCGGCTGCTGGCGCGAGATTTGCTCAAGCGCTTGAACGACAGCAATGACGGCCCGGAAGAGCGTGCCAAAATCCTGGTGGAGCTTCTCGGAGCGCCAACCGATGCCGATATCCAGACCCCTTTTTTCTGCGACTATGGGACCAACATCACGCTTGGTAAAAAAGTCTTTATGAATTTTAACTGCGTCATTCTCGATGTCTCGCCAGTGCGGATCGGCGATCTTGTTTTATTCGGGCCTGCAGTACAGGTCTACACGGCAACCCATCCCATGAGTGCGTGCGCCCGGCGAAAAGGATTGGAGGCAGGCAAACCCGTTGTTATCGGCTCCGACGTCTGGGTCGGCGGTGGCGCGATCATTTGTCCTGGAGTGACGATTGGCTCACGATCGGTAATTGGTGCCGGCAGCGTTGTGACGAGGGACGTCCCGGAAGACATGTTCGCCGCCGGAAATCCTTGTCGCGTCATCCGGTCGCTGGAGCAGTAGTGTACGCAAGGAGTGTCATACCCGCGAAAGCACGGGAAAGCAGGTATCCAGACTTCCGGCGTAAAGTGGGCTTTGGAAGTTCAATCGATGGATTTCCGCTTTCCAGGCTGTGAAAAAACTCGCCTCACCCCATCCGACGCTCCTGCAAGGGCAACACCCCACATGAATTGAATTTATTCTATAATTCCAGTATTATAGAAATATGGAAATTAAGGGAGCCGTAACCGCACTCGCGGCGCTCGCCCAGGAAACGCGCCTGTCGGTTTTTCGCCTGCTCGTTGAGGCAGGTAATGAAGGCATGTCCGTGGGCAGCATCGGTGAAAAGCTTTGTGTAGCCCCTGCTACCCTGTCTTTTCACCTAAAGGAACTCAGCCATGCAGGTCTGGTGGCTTCGCGCCAGGAAAGCCGCTTCATCTACTACATGGCCGACTTCACGCAAATGGCGGCGCTAATGACGTTTCTTACCCAAAACTGCTGTTGGGGCATGCCACAGGAGTGCCTGGCCGTGATGGAAACGGCGCTTGGGGAATGCTGTTCGTCCCCGCAAACCAAATGTAAACCTGAAAGGAGCACATCATGAAACGCTTTCACGTGCATGTCGCTGTTGATAATCTCAACGCAAACATCCGCTTTTATTCGGCGATATTCGGAGCCGAGCCTTCGGTGCTCAAACCAGACTATGCGAAGTGGATGATGGAAGATCCCCGCATCAATTTCGCTATCTCCCAGCGGGGGGCAAAGGCAGGACTGGACCATCTCGGGTTCCAGGTGGATACGGAGGAAGAACTCACAACATTACGCAGCCGAGTAGGTGTTGCTGAAATCGCTACGCGTAACCAGCCGGACGCCACATGCTGCTATGCGCGCTCCGACAAATATTGGACCAGCGATCCTCAGGGAATCGCTTGGGAGACCTATCACACGCTGGACAACGCCGAGATATACGGTGTGGATGCGAGACCAGAAACAGATGAAGCAGGCGCGTGCTGTGCGCCATCCTCAAGCGCTCAAGGCAGGAAGCACAAAGGGGCAGCGAAGTGCTGCTAGCGCCGAAAGAACGACAGCCTGAGCCACGACAGTGTCATGAGCGCCATTGTTCTTGAGTCTGTCCTAGTTTGCTCGCATTGTGGCTTCTCAAAACAGGAGACCATGCGTACGGATGCCTGTCAGTTCTGACCCTACCCCAATAAACAGCACCGTTTAAAAGTAGAATTTCCGGCATGATTTTCACCCTTCAAAGGAAAGGAGTCATGACGTGAAGAGAAGCAAGTTTACCGAGCAGCAGATTGCGTTTGCCTTGAAGCAGGCCGAGCTTGGCACGCCGGTTGAAGAAGTCTGCAGGAAGATGGGCATCAGCGATGCCACCTTTTACAACTGGAAGAAGAAGTATGGGGGACTGGGGCCATCGGAGCTTCGCCGGTTGAAGCAGCTAGAGGAAGAGAACGTCAAGTTGAAGCGGCTGGTAGCGGACTTGAGCCTGGACAAGACGATGCTGCAGGACGTGCTGTCAAAAAAGCTCTGAAGCCTTTCCGCAAGCGTATTCTGATCGATGAGTTGTGTGACCGTTATCGCGCGAGCTTGAGGCAGGCCTGTGCATTGCTGAGGATGTCGAGTTCGGTATACAGGTATAAGTCACGAGCGCGTGATTCATTGACGTTACGGATGCGTATCAGGGAAATTGCGGCAACAAGAGTGCATTACGGCTATCGGCGCGTACATGTCCTGTTGCAGCGGGAAGGCTATAGAGACAATCACAAGCGGATCTACCGGCTCTATCGTGAGGAAGGGCTGTCGTTACGATTGAAGCGCCCCAAGCGCAACAAGTCTGCCCGCTTGCGCCAGCCTAAACATGAAGTGACGGCGATCAATCAGATCTGGAGCATGGATTTTGTCGCCGATGCGCTGTTCGATGGCAGGCGACTGCGCGCACTGACGGTAATGGACAACTATAGCCGAGAGAGCCTGGCAATCGAGGTGGGCCAGAGCCTGAAAGGAGAAGATGTCGTGAACACCCTCAATCGCATTGCATCAGAACGCGGCTTGCCTGCCACTATCAAAGTGGATAATGGCAGCGAGTTCATTTCCAAGGTCATGGATAAATGGGCCTATGAGCGCGGCATTGAACTCGACTTCAGCCGCCCGGGTAAACCCACCGACAATGCCAAGGTGGAAAGCTTCAACGGCCGCTTACGGCAGGAGTGCCTGAATGCACACTGGTTTCTGTCCCTGGAAGATGCCAGGCGCAAGATTGATGAGTGGCGGCAGTACTATAATGAGACGCGTCCCCACTCTGCATTGCAGTGGGCAACCCCCGCTGAGTTCGCTCGCCAGGCAAAGGAAAACGCCTTGTCGGGCAGGCAAAAAGAGTCGGAATTTTCTACTTTAGAGCGTTGCTGATTTTGGGGGCGGGTCATTAAGAATCGGACTCTACTACGTCATGAAGCTAATGAAAGGGGCAGGTCAGCGGGAAGGGCTTGTTTCGGAGAAAATAGTATTAAAACCCTGTCCGAGCCAATGGTCTTTCCGCGCATACGGTGGCGCCAGCTGAAAAGACATATCATGACAAACCCGGTTGGGATTTTAGCGGCGACTGGCGAGATTTAGGCTTCTTCACGCCGGTTTGCCGGGCTTTCGTCAAAGCTTTATAATTGAAGGCTCGGTCGTTTTTGCAAGGCTGTTGTAGCTCAGTTGGTAGAGCAACTGATTCGTAATCAGTAGGTCGGAGGTTCGACTCCTCTCAACAGCACCAATAAATTAACGAGTTACATGATTTTTCTCGCCACTCCTGGACTAGGGTGGAAAATGTAACCGATTTGTAACCAAGATAGCGCAGGTTGCGTTATTTCCCCCTTCGACAATACCTGAGTAGCGTCCCAGATATTTAAATCGATTGCAGGACTTCTGATGAAGATGAAACCCCGG
>DASSHJ010000078.1:0-7260 GCA_035692965.1 Nitrosospira sp.
GTTATCGCGAATGATATTGCCCTGATGGAAACCGCTGCCCACCTGGTGGAAAAGCTGTGGCCCGACGGGAAGCGGCTGAAGCCGCGGGAAGTGGTCAGCGAGTTTGCGCGCCACCTGGACAATGAACTTGATCTGATGCGCGAAGCATCCAACTGTAGCCAGTTGCGGCGCAATTTCCTCGATTCGCCCCTGTTGCTGGTTCCAGAGGTCTACTGGGACTACTGTTATTCGGGAGTGATGGTGATGCAGCGGGTGAAAGGCATACCGATCAGCCACACCGAGGAGCTGCGCAGGCAGGGAATAGATATTCCCAAGCTTGCCAGAGTCGGAGTGGAAATTTTTTTCACTCAAGTGTTTCGGGACGGCTACTTTCACGCCGACATGCATCCCGGTAATATTTTCGTCGGCAGCGACGGCCGTTACATTGCCATCGACTTCGGCATCATGGGCACGCTGACCGATGAGGACAAGAATTATCTTGCCCAGAATTTTCTCGCGTTTTTTCGCCGGGACTATAAGCGCGTAGCGGAAGCTCATATTGAAGCGGGATGGGCACCCCGTAACACGCGCGTGGACGAGTTTGAAACGGCGATTCGGGCGGTCTGTGAGCCCATCTTCGACAAGCCCTTGAGTGAAATCTCGTTTAGCCGGGTATTGCTGCGGCTGTTCCAGACATCGCGGGAGTTTAATGTCGAAATACAGCCGCAACTGGTGATGCTGCAAAAAACCTTGCTGAATATCGAAGGCCTGGGGCGGGATCTTGATCCCAACCTCGATCTTTGGACGACCGCCAAGCCGTATCTGGAGAACTGGATGGCGGATCAGCTCGGCTGGCGAGGGCTTACTCGCCGGCTCCGAAAGGAAGCATCCAGCTGGGCAATCATAATGCCTCAGTATCCACGCCTGTTGCATCAGGCTCTGGATGAGATTCGCTCACAGAGGATAGACCACAAAATGAGCGAATTCGTGAAGGAAAAAAGGCGGCAGAACATTCTGCTTTCCATCCTGGTGATATTGCTGACTGCCGCTTCGCTCTGGCAGCTCTGGCTTTTTTATCACTGAAAATACACTCTGCAGTATGCTGCCGCATTTGCCCCGTTGGGCTGAACGGAATTTCTCCGTTTGAGTGATACTTGCTCCTTATAGCATCTCTTTCCAAGACATCTTAGCGATAAGCGGGAGTCCTTTTCCAAGGTGTTTCCCGAGACCGTCGTCCAAAGAACAGCCGCGCGAGCCGGTGACCGATATTTGCTAAAATTCGCGTTTTTTGTCCCTAGCAATGGCGCTACTTGAAATCCGGAATGTCACACGACGCTTCGGCAGCTATACAGCGGTCGACAACGTCTCCATCAGCGTAGATGCGGGCGAGTTTTTCACCCTGCTCGGGCCTTCCGGATGCGGGAAAACAACGCTCTTGCGGATGATTGCCGGCTTCGACCTCCCGGATTCGGGAGAGATTCTGCTGGACGGGAAAAACATGGTCGGGACGCCGCCTGAGAGACGCCCTGTTCATACAGTTTTCCAGAACTATGCGCTATTCCCCCACATGACAGTAGCGGACAATATTGCGTTTCCGCTCAGGATGGCCGGCAAATCGGCTCACGAAATAAAGGCAAAAGTTGCTGAAGCTCTCAATAACGTGCGCCTGTCAAATTTTGGCGGCCGCTTTCCCCATGAATTGTCGGGGGGGCAGAAGCAGCGCGTCGCGTTCGCGCGGGGGCTTGTCAACCGGCCGCGGCTCCTGCTTCTTGACGAGCCGCTCGGCGCACTGGACGCAAAATTAAGGGAGGAGATGCAAATCGAGCTCATCAATCTCCAGAAAGAGGTTGGCGTCACGTTCGTTTTTGTGACTCATGCACAGGACGAGGCCCTGGCGTTATCTCACCGGATAGCAGTAATGAACCGCGGTATCGTGGAACAGGTAGACGAGCCTTCGAAGATCTACGGCTTTCCCTGCAATCGCTTCGTCGCCGACTTCATCGGCAAGATCAGCATGATGGACGCACAAGTCGTTGAAGCAGCACCTTTATACCTGAGACTGGATGTGGGAGAACTGGGGGAAGTTACAACAGCGGGTAAATATGGTGTCCAAACTGGGGATAGGGGGGTGATTGCAATTCGCCCTGAGCAAGTGCGGATATCTCACCCATCTGATGAACCTCACTTTACAAACTACTTCACTGGCAGGGTACACGATTTTTTATACATAGGGGACGTGACCACTTATATCGTGGAACTTGCCAATGGCGCACGGATAGAAGCATTACTGCCCAACTCAGCTCCGGGTCGTGCCACTTTTTTCGAGGTCGGAGACGAAGTCGGGATTTCCTGGCGTCATGATTCAGGGGTTTTCCTGCAATGAAAGCGGAAGAAGCGCAGAGGAAGCAGCAGCCGGCGAAATTTTTCGTCGCGGGCCCTCCAATGTTGTTCCTGCTGCTGTTCTTCGTTGCTCCAAGCCTGATCATGATCGTCACTTCGTTTCGCTTTCCCGGCGAATTCGGTGGCCTCGCCCCTTTCGCGCCTTCTTCCGTTCCCGTCGCACCTATAGGTACGCCCGTAGAAACAGGCTTTACGCTCGAGGCCTACGAGTTTTTTTTCGGCGACATCATTTATGCCAAAATCTTTCTGAAGTCATTTGCCGTTGCGGCGGCAACGACTCTCATCTGCCTCGTCATGGCCTATCCGCTCGCGCTTTTGATCGCCCGCAGCGACAAACGCTTGCGCAACCTCATGGTTCTCCTGGTCGTGCTGCCATTCGCCAGCAATTTTCTTATTCGCATCTACGCATGGATGATCATACTGGGACCCGAATCCGCTCTCAGCCACTTCATCAACACCTTTCTCGGCGCATTCGGCCTCGGGCCCGTGAGCTTGCTGTTCTCGCCATTTGCGGTTCTGGTGGGGATGGTATACGTGCATCTTCCATTCATGGTGTTGCCCCTCTATACCAACCTGGAAAAGCATGACCGCTCGCTTCTTGACGCTGCCCAGGACCTCGGTGCAGCGCGGTGGCAGCGTTTCTGGAGAGTCACCTGGCCTCTCTCGCTGCCGGGCGTTTTTTCCGGTTCCGCGCTCGTATTCATTCCCGTGCTTGGCATGTTCGCCGTTCCGGATATTCTGGGTGGGACGGGTGATATTCTCATCGGCAACCTGATCAAGGATCAGTTCCTGGGTACCCGGGATTGGCCGTTTGGCTCGGTACTGTCAATCATGCTGACGCTCGCAGTTTTGTCGGTGGCTGGATTGGCTGCATGGTTTGCACGCTCATCCGGTACGGAGCGGGCGGGCTAGCATGAGCCGGGGCAATCGCTGGCTCTGGCTGGCAGCAATACTGGTTTACGCGTTTCTTTACATCCCGCTTGCTGTCGTCGTCATCTATTCGTTCAACGATTCCAGGTTGAACGCGGAATGGGTGGGTTTCACCCTGCTCTGGTACAAAACGCTGCTGAACGATCACGAAATGCTGCTTGCCGCTCGCAACTCGCTGATCATTGCATTCAGCGCGAGCCTCTCCGCCACGTTGCTTGGGACGATGGCAGGCCTTGCCATACACCGTTACAACCTGAAGGTATTGCCTGTACTGGTGTTTACGCCGGTGGCGATGCCCGAGATTCTGCTGGGTGTTTCACTGCTGCTGTTCTTTTTGCAAGTGCTTCATTTAACGCTTGGCATGGCTTCCATCATTATTGCTCACACCACGTTTTGCGTCGGTTTTGTCGCCATTATCGTGCGCGCCCGGTTGCAGGGAATGGATGAGAGTATCTTTGAGGCGGCCCGCGACCTCGGTGCATCATCCTGGCAGACTTTTCGCCTGGTCACGCTGCCGCTTATCATGCCGGCGGTAGTCGCCGGTGCGCTGATGTCGTTTACCTTGTCCATCGACGACTTCGTCATCACTTTTTTTACAAAGGGGGTGGGCGAGCCGATCCTGCCCATTCAGATCTACACCATGATCAAGGTGGCTGTCACTCCCGAGGTAAACGCCGTTTCGACCCTGTTGATGCTGCTGACGCTGGTCATGATCATTATCGCTTCCAGGCTCGAAGCGAATGCCTTGGCAGACAAGACTTCCGCGACGGGTGGAGGAACAGGCACGTGACGTGCCGGACTGATTCACGGCAGGCTGGGCCGAAGAGCTTTTTCAGAGCCATTCCGTCGCTGCTGATGTCGTTGGCGATCCTTTTCGCCGCCGGCTGCGGCAATCATGAGAAAAGTGCCAACTCGGCGGGAGGGGAAAAAGTCCTTCATCTTTTCAACTGGAATAACTATGTAGCCCCGGAAACGCTCGACCGTTTCAGTGAATTCTGCAATTGCAGGCTGTCGCAGGACTACTACTCCGATAACGAAGAGATGCTTGCAAAACTGGCAGCGGGCGCGGCAGGATACGATCTCATCGTGCCGACCGGTAACGCCATGGATACATTGATTCGCCAGGGCGTTCTGAATCCACTGGACAAGTCCCTGCTGCCCAATTTCAAAAATATCAATCCTGCATATCTTGACACTGCTTTCGATCCCGGTAACAAGTATTCAGTCCCTTATGCCTATACGATTACTCTGATCGGCTTCAACCGGGAGAAACTGGAAGCGCTCGACCTGCCGACAGATACTTGGGCCGTTATTTTCGAGCCGGAACACCTGGAGAAAATAAAGGGCCGCGTCACCGTGCTCGACAGCCCCCGCGAGCTGATGGCTGCCGCGCTCAAGTACCTGGGATATTCAGCCAATGACATTGACGAGCACCACTGGAAGCAGGCTGCGGAGCTCATCCTCCGGGCCAAGCCGTACTGGGCCGCGTTCAATAACACGAGCTATGTGAGGGAATTGGCCGCAGGTAACCTGTGGCTTGCCCACGGATATTCGAACGACATGTTCCAGGCGGCGCATGATGCAGCAAAGACAGGACGCCGCTTTACCATTGAATACTCCACCCCAAAGGAAGGAGCTGTTCTCGCGCTCGACAGCATGGTATTGCACCGGAGTGGAAACCAGTCAGATCTTGCGCATCAATTCATCAATTTCATGCTGGAGGGGAAGAATGCGGCCGAGTTGACGAATCTCGTCGGTTCGGGGAATCCGAATATGGGTGCCATGCCCTATATCAAGCCGGAAATCGCCAACAATAAGGCCATATTTCCGGACCCTGAATTGCTGACCCGGCTCGAAATGCTCCGTGATCTGGATCGCAAGCAAAGACGACTACTGAGCCGGTTATGGACAGAGATTAA
Source organism: Nitrosospira sp. (assembly GCA_035692965.1). Classification (GTDB taxonomy): domain Bacteria; phylum Pseudomonadota; class Gammaproteobacteria; order Burkholderiales; family Nitrosomonadaceae; genus Nitrosospira. Next base: position 5,229 of record DASSHJ010000078.1, read on the forward strand.
ATTGAAATAGGAACTTCTGTTGAGATGGAGCGTCGCAGGAGAGCAGCGGCTGTTTCGGTATAATCTTCTCGAACTCTTATTCAGCCATTCTAGATCTCATGAGCTACTACCATCGGCACGTATTTTTTTGCGTGAACCAGCGCGAACCAGGGGCGATTTGTTGCAATAACCATGATGCGCAGGCCATGCGCGATTATGCGAAGGCGCGCGTGAAGGCGCTTAAACTGGACGGCAAGACGAAGAGGGTACGCATCAACAATGCGGGGTGCCTGGATAGATGCAACGAAGGCCCGGTCATCGTCATTTATCCTGAAGACGTCTGGTATACCTATGTAGACAAGGAAGATATCGACGAAATCATAGAGGAGCACTTGAAAAATGGCCGTGTGGTTGAACGGCTTAGAATTTAGGCGTCCCGAAGTGCAGCGCGAGGGATCCGCGAATCGGGTTGCCCCGAGGGGTGCTCGACCGTCATCGTGCCCGTAGACTTATCAAGAGGTTTCCAGGTTGAGCGACTCAAACCAGAATAGCCCAGCCAGCAGTGATACTATTTCCTCGCAGACCTTTTTTGTTGACGGGCCGGCAGGAAAACTGGAAACGGTGGTGGATGAGCCCGGAGGGCGTTCGCCCCGCGGTATTGCTGTTATTGCCCATCCGCACCCGTTATTCGGGGGCACGATGGACAATAAGGTCGTGTACATCCTTTTCAAGGCTTTGCTGGAGCAGGGGTTCATTGCTGCCAAATTCAACTTCCGGGGAGTAGGGCGAAGCGAAGGGAAACATGAAGCGGCTGATAATGGCGCAGGCGAAATCGACGACGTTCTGGCTGTTGTCCGCGCCGTTCAGCAGCAGTTTTCCTCCCGGTTCGACGGCCCTGCTCCGCTGGTCCTGGCCGGATTCTCGTTTGGGGGCGCAATCCAGGCTTTTGCAGCGGAAAAGCTCAAACCACAAAGCATGGTAATGATCGCGCCCGCCGTTGCCCGGCTGAATGCCCCGCCTGTTGCCTATCCTCGTGATAAAGCGGGTCGCGAAGTTGCTCCCCGTATCCTGATCGTCCACGGCGACCAGGACGATGTTGTCCCGCTGAATTCAGTGCTGGAGTGGGCCGGACCGCAGGAGTTGCCGGTTGTCGTGATCCCGGGTGCTGAACATTTTTTTCACCGCCGCCTCCACATCCTCAAGTCGGTTGTGAGGGATTTCTACCGATCCTGACCCTGCCTTCAACATACTGGAGGGGAAGTAAAATTTCGCGGGCATTCATCCCAGAATTTCCTGATTTATAACCGCTCAATGGCTTCCCTCTGCTTGCCTTTCCACTCTTACAAGCAGCTCAGCATCATCGATCTGAAGTCATCGAAGAACCCCATTTTCTTTGATAGATCCGGTACGTTTGACTGTGCCTGGATAAACTTGTCCTGATCGCGAAAATTACGATTGTCATAAATGGTCAGGTTTGCCTTGGGCCCCGTTTTCAGGCTGCGCACCTTGTTTTCCCAATTGAAACCAAAGGGGCCGACCATCACGGGCATATTGATTGGGCCCGTAAGCATCAAGCTGTCCCCTTCGTAATTTTTCTTGTCGTACATCTTTACCCAGCATCCCTTGTTTTCTACGTCAGCTGAAACGTCCAGCGGGACGAACATCAATATCGGGACCTGGATAGTCGAGGCGTCGCCCTGGGCTCCGGACTGGGTCTTTTTCTTCTCAACTGATTGAGATGTAGTCGCTGACTCCGTGCTCGAAGTGTCCTGGGCAGCAAGGTTGCCTGCTTGAGTCAGAAACGCGGCGGCAACAATCGCGGGCAGGAGATTGCGTAGGTTTTTTATCGACTTGTTCATGTCACACTCCTTATATGGAAGAGAAATATAATGTACAAAATACCGGCAAAAGGCAGAGCTGACGTGGCACGTATTCACTCCGCCTGGCCGATCCGGGGGGCACTCGGGTATCCTGTCCCAGAGTGCTAAATACAATTCAATATCATCGAGCGGAAGTTATCGAACAACCCCATTTTCTTGGATAGATTTGGAAT
>DASSHJ010000079.1:0-11539 GCA_035692965.1 Nitrosospira sp.
CATGGCGAATATTGGCGGCAGAGCGGCCGGAACCATTACCGCCGCATGCTTTCTCTGGCGTTTTACCAAGAAATACCGCTGGGCCCATTTGGACATAGCCGGGACTGCATGGAAATCCGGCAAGGAAAAAGGCTCTACGGGTCGCCCTGTCCCATTGCTTACCCAGTTTTTAATTGAGCGCGCATCCCGCAATAGCTAGGGATGACGAAAATTGACTTTTACTCCGGTGGAGGAAATCGATTATCCATAGCATGCCGGCTCGTTGCGAAAGCAGTGAAAATGCGTTGCAAGGTGATGATTTATACACCTGATTCAAGCATGATCGAACAGCTTGACACGCTTCTGTGGACAGTGCCTCCCACTGATTTTATTCCCCACTGCCGCGTCGACGACAGATTGGCCGATGTAACCCCCGTCCTGCTGGGCTATCAATCTGCAAAAATGCCCCACGATGAGATCTTGCTCAATCTTGACCTTGAAAACCCCTCTTTTTTCAGCCGCTTCCGGCGCTTGATCGAAATCGCGGGAAGCCAGGAGAAAGAGGTGGAGGCGGCGCGAAAGCGCTACCGGTTCTATCAGGATCGCGGTTATGAAATTCAGCACCACAAACTTTAGCTCCGCTGATTGATAGACATACAGCTGGCTTCATCGTTGATGAGGCCATCGGGTAAAGTCCATTCTTCTCTCCACAACATTCTTGGAAGCTCGATGAAAAAAGATACCAAGATGGTGCACGAAACGGAATACGATGAAATTGTGCGCAAGCTGGATGCCCTCCTGAGCAAGCACAAGCACCCAAGCCCGGGCGTGACGGAGCCGATAACTCCGGCCGCTCCTTTCTCAGCCGCACCAGCGGACAAGGCGGAAGCACCCCTGGCAGCGACAGACAATATTCCGACACTGACCGAGATCGTTCAGGTTGCCCCCGCGATGTTGTCTCCGCATGCCGATATTCGATCACTCCTCTACCAAATTCTGGATTCTGCGCTGAAAGACACGGGAGTTGATCTGGATGCGGCAACACGAAGCAGACTGGTACAAGCGCTGGAATCACAGCTGTTCAGCCTTTGAGCAATTCATAGCGGTGCCATGGGAACCTAGGCTTGGTTCAAACGCGCCTCGGGCTCCATCGCATCGGTGACCCTCCCTCGTCCCCACTTATTCCTGTATTCATTCCGCTATAATTCTGCGGTTTAGCGCAAACCCGTCCTCATGGAACTCGAAAAAAGCTTCAATCCCCGTGCAATCGAAAGCAACTGGTATTCCGCCTGGGAAGCAGCGGCGTATTTCAAGCCAGCTCCCAGCACTGATGGCACCCCGGGCGCCTCTGCGTTCTGCATTATGCTGCCGCCACCAAACGTGACCGGTACCTTGCATATGGGACACGCCTTTCAGCATACCTTGATGGATACATTGATACGCTACCATCGCATGTGTGGTGACAATACGTTGTGGCAACCAGGGACGGATCACGCCGGGATTGCCACCCAGATCGTGGTGGAACGCCAGCTTGATCAACAAGGTATCGACCGCCGCGACCTGGGCCGGGAAGAATTTCTCGAGCGGGTATGGGAATGGAAGGCGGAGTCCGGCTCCACCATTACCCGGCAGATGAGACGGCTGGGCGCCTCCTGCGACTGGTCGCGTGAGCGTTTCACGATGGATGAAGGGCTCTCGCGCGCGGTGACCGAGGTTTTTGTGCGCCTCTACAACGAAGGCCTTATCTACCGCGGCAAAAGGCTGGTCAATTGGGATCCCGTCTTGCAAACCGCTGTTTCCGACCTCGAAGTGGTTTCAGTAGAGGAAGAGGGGGCCCTCTGGCATGTCCTTTATCTCCTTGAAAGTGACCTCCCTGAAAAAACCGGAGATGCCGTTCGTGCCCAGGCTGAACCGGAAGGAGTGATTGTTGCGACGACGCGACCCGAAACCATGCTGGGCGATATGGCGGTGGCAGTCCATCCGGATGACTTGCGCTATAAACATCTGATCGGCCGCCATGTCCGGCTGCCGTTGGCAGAACGAACGATTCCGATAATCGCCGATAGCTACGTCGATCCCGAGTTTGGCACGGGGTGTTTGAAAATCACTCCTGCCCATGATTTTAACGACTACCAGGTAGGAAAGCGGCACAACCTGGTTCCCCTGAATATTTTCACCCTGGATGGAAAGATCAATGATCTGGCGCCGGTGGAATACCAGGGGCTCGATCGTTTTGATGCCCGCAAAAAGATCATTTCCGACCTGGAACAGCGGGGCCTCCTGTCGAGCATTAAACCTCACAAGCTGATGGTGCCCAGAGGTGACCGTACACACGCGGTAATCGAGCCCATGCTGACGGATCAATGGTATGTCTCAATGGAAGGTCTCGCCAAAAGCGGTCTTGAAGCCGTGGCGAGCGGAAACATCCAATTCATTCCCGGAAACTGGATCCATGTGTATGACCAGTGGCTGGAGAATATCCAGGACTGGTGCATTTCCCGCCAATTATGGTGGGGGCACCGGATTCCCGCCTGGTATGACGAGGATGGGAATATAACCGTTGCTCACAGCCTGGAGGAGGCGCAACAGCAGGCGGGCACATTGAAGCTGAGGCAGGATGAGGATGTGCTCGACACTTGGTTTTCGTCCGCGCTCTGGCCGTTCTCCACACTCGGCTGGCCCGAGGAAACGCCCGAACTCCGTACCTTCCTGCCGACTTCCGTATTGATCACAGGATTCGACATCATTTTCTTCTGGGTGGCACGCATGGTGATGATGTCGTTGCATTTCACCCGTAAAGTTCCGTTCCGGGAAGTCTACATTACTGGGCTGATCCGCGATGCCGAAGGCCACAAGATGAGCAAATCGAAAGGTAACGTGCTCGACCCGCTGGACCTCATCGACGGCGTCACCTTGCCGGAATTGATCCTTAAGCGTACGACCGGCTTGATGAATCCCAAGCAGGCGGAGTCCATCGAAAGAACCACGCGGAAGCAATTTCCGAACGGAATTCCCGCGTTTGGCGCAGACGCACTGCGTTTCACCTTTGCAAGCCTCGCCTCCCACGGGCGCGACATCAAGTTCGACATGCAGCGCTGCGAGGGCTACCGGAATTTCTGCAATAAATTATGGAATGCGACGCGGTACGTTTTGATGAATTGCGCGGAGCAAAAAACCGCCCCGCAAGAACCGATCAGCTCGCACGACACCCGCACGCCGTTGCAATTTTCCGACGCGGATAAATGGATCATCAGCCGGCTGCAACATGCGGAACGCGCGGTGAGGCAGGCTTTCCAGGATTATCGCTTCGATATTGCAGCGCGCGAAATCTATGAGTTCGTCTGGGACGAATACTGTGACTGGTACCTGGAGTTCGCCAAGGTACAGTTGAGTTCGGGCGCGGAGCCGATGCAGCACGCTACCCGCCGTACGCTGATAATGGTACTGGAAGCAACGCTGCGGCTCGCGCATCCCGTTATTCCGTTTATCACTGAAGAACTATGGCAGCACGTCGCGCCCCTTGCCGGTAAAAATGGTAAAAGCATCATGATCGAGCCCTATCCTGATGCCGACTCGAAAAAATTTGACGAGGACGCGTCTCGCCGGATTGCTGCATTGAAGGAAATGGTCAATGCATGTCGGACGCTTCGTGGCGAGATGAACCTGTCGCCGGCAATCAAAGTACCTTTGCTTGCAGAAGGGAACAAGCAGATTCTTATGCAATTTACCCCATACCTGATGGGGTTGGCGAAGCTGTCGGCAGTGGAAATTATGCCTGGTGAATTACCCGATGCCGAAGCGCCTGTCGCAATTGTGGGCGAGTCCAGGCTGATGCTGAAAATCGAAATCAATGTCGACGAGGAACGCGCGCGGCTGACGAAGGAGGCGGCCCGTATCAACAGCGAAATCGCCAAAGCCGAAAGCAAGCTGCGCAACCCGAGTTTTACGGAGCGCGCCCCTACAGCAGTCGTGCAGCAGGAAAAAGAACGTCTTGCCGGCTTCAGCGCAACCTTGGGTAAAGTGCAGGAACAGTTGCGCAAGCTGGAATGAAGCAGGCTAAAAATGAATACTTCAGGTTGCGGAGCGGAAAGTGACGTCAGATGAATAAAAAGCGTCGGTAAATAATTCAAGCATCTAGCTGGGCTGCGTTATAATTACCGGAAATAGCGAACAAATACTGACTCTCTGCTTACTTTTTCAGCAGAGATGTATTGAAGAGAAGGGAAAGAATCATAATCATCCTGTTAGGGGGCCCCGGAGCGGGTAAAGGCACCCAAGCCAATTTTTTAAGGGAACGGTTCGGCATCCCTCAGATTTCGACCGGGGATATGCTCCGCGCCGCGGTAAAAGCCGGTACTGAGCTTGGCATCATGGCGAAGAAGATCATGGATGCGGGAGGTCTCGTATCCGACGAGATCATCATTGCCCTCGTGAAAGCGCGAATTGCCCAACCGGACTGCAGGAGAGGCTTCCTGTTTGATGGCTTCCCAAGAACCATTCCTCAGGCAGACGCGATGAAAGCGGCCGGTGTGCCCATTGATTTTGTCATTGAAATCGACGTATCCGATGAGGAGATCGTACGCCGCCTGTCGGGCAGGAGAGTTCATCCCGGCTCGGGGCGGGTTTACCACGTGCTATTCAATCCGCCCAGGACGGATAACAGGGACGATGTCACGGGCGAACCGCTGGTCCAGCGCGACGATGACAGGGAGGAAACGATAAGAAAACGGCTGGAGATCTACCATGGCCAGACTGAACCCTTGGTAGAATACTATGCCAGATGGTCCGCTCATGGCGGAAAGGGCGCCCCAAAGTACGTGAAAATTGCGGGGATCGGATCGGTTGAAAATATCCGTGATGCCATTTTCGCGTCACTGAAATAACCTTCGATCAAAATTCCTGGCGGGACGCGTTGTGTTTCCAGCGTTACCCGCCCTTTAAATTCGCGAACAAGCAAACAATACGGGCCGGTAGCGCGGCTGAGGCGTTGCCGTTGCGCGTTGCGGTCGTTAGACTAGCGCCCCGGGGAGAAGGGCTTGCCGGTTCTCGCCTGGGGTAACAGAGGATTCTTATTATCAGGGGAGAAATATGGCAGCAAAAAATGCGTTTTATGCTCAATCCGGCGGGGTTACCGCCGTCATAAACGCTTCCGCCTCCGGGGTTATCGAAACTGCGCGGGGGCAAGAAGGAAAAATAGGAAAGGTCTATGCGGGCCGCAACGGGATTATTGGGGTGCTGACCGAAGACCTGATTGATACCAGCCAAGACTCTGCCGAAGCCATCAGGGCGCTGCGCTACACTCCTGCGGGCGCGTTCGGCTCCTGCCGATACAAGCTCAAAAGCCTGGAACAGAACCGCCGCGAGTATGAGCGGCTGATGGAAGTATTCAAGGCGTACGACGTCGGCTATTTCTTTTACAACGGAGGCGGCGATTCGGCGGACACCTGCCTTAAGGTATCCCATCTGTCCGATACCCTGGGTTACCCCGTTCAGGCCATCCATGTGCCGAAAACCGTGGATAACGATCTTCCCATCACGGACTGCTGCCCCGGTTTCGGTTCAGTCGCGAAATACATTGCCGTTTCGACGCTGGAAGCAAGCTTTGATGTGGCGAGCATGTCGAAAACGTCGACCAAGGTATTTGTCCTTGAAGTGATGGGACGTCATGCCGGGTGGATTGCGGCAGCCGGCGGCCTGGCATCCCGAAAGAACGATGAAATTCCCGTTGTGATCCTCTTCCCGGAGATTACGTTCGACAAAACCAAATTCCTCGGCAAGGTTGATAGTTGCGTGAAAGAGTTCGGCTACTGCTCAGTGGTCGTGTCAGAGGGAGTGAAGGGCGCGGATGGAAAGTTCCTCGCTGATCAGGGACTTCGTGATGCATTCGGTCATGCGCAACTCGGGGGGGTCGCGCCGGTGGTGGCCAACATCGTCAAGGACGGGCTGGGGCTCAAGTATCACTGGGGCGTGGCGGATTACTTGCAGCGGGCCGCGCGTCATATCGCGTCCAGGACAGATGTTGAGCAGGCGTATGCAATGGGCAAGGCGGCCGTGGAGTTCGCAATCGCTGGACACAACTCCGTCATGCCGACGGTGGAGCGCGTTTCCAATTCGCCTTACCAGTGGAAAGTCGGAATGGCGCAGCTATCCGAGGTCGCCAATGTCGAGAAAATGATGCCGAAGGAATTCATCACCGAGGATGGCTTTGGAATTACCGACAAGTGCCGGGAATATCTGACTCCCCTCATCGGCGGGGAAGATTATCCTCCTTACACCGAAGATGGCCTGCCCGACTATGTGCGCCTGAAGAACGTGCCCGTGCCTAAAAAGCTGCCGGACTTTGCCCTCTGAGTGTCCACCAGGTGCAGCGGGAATTATATCTGTCGTCGTTCTGTTTACCATGAAACCATGAGTCTGGATTCTTGCCGGGTTCAGGCAATATGACCTTAAACTGGAGATTTTGATGGGTAATGCTTTAATCATCGCGATCGGTTGTGCGATGGTAGCGCTCGTGTATGGAGCGCTGTCGATAAAATGGATTGTAGCCCTGCCGACGGGCAATGAGCGTATGCGTGATATTGCGCTTGCCATTCAGCAGGGAGCTTCGGCCTATCTGAACCGTCAATACACCACGATCGGCATCGTGGGCGTGATTTTGCTGATTGCCATCTTCCTGGCCCTGGGTTGGCAGACAGCTATCGGTTTCGCGCTGGGCGCATTCCTGTCGGGATTGACGGGCTATATAGGAATGAACGTATCGGTGCGCGCGAATGTCCGCACTGCCGAAGCTGCCCGGCATGGCCTCAATGCGGCGCTGGACGTAGCATTCAAGGGTGGAGCCATTACGGGAATGCTGGTGGTGGGATTGGGCTTGCTTGGGGTAGCTGGTTACTTCGCCCTACTGACCGGGATGGGCGAAACGGAGTCCCAGGCGACCCACGCGCTGGTGGGGCTTGCTTTCGGAAGCTCTCTGATTTCAATTTTTGCCCGTCTTGGCGGCGGCATTTTTACCAAAGGTGCTGACGTGGGAGCGGACCTGGTTGGTAAGGTTGAAGCGGGAATTCCGGAAGACGACCCGCGCAATCCTGCAGTGATTGCCGACAACGTCGGGGATAACGTCGGGGATTGCGCTGGAATGGCTGCCGACCTGTTCGAAACCTACGCCGTTACCATTATCGCCACCATGCTGCTGGGCGGCCTGCTGATCACCGGAGAGGGTTCGAACGCGGTGCTCTACCCGCTGGTACTTGGGGGCGTCTCCATTCTGGCCTCGGTCATTGGATGCTACTTCGTCAAGGCTCGCGAGGGTGGCAAGATCATGAACGCGTTGTATCGGGGACTCGCGGTTGCCGGTGTGCTGGCCGCTATTGCCTACTATCCTGTCACAACCATAATGCTCGGTGATGGGGTGATGATCGAGGGCAAGCTCGTTTCCACGATGAACATATACCTTTCCGTCCTTGTCGGCCTCGCCCTGACCGCAGCGATGGTCTGGATTACCGAGTACTACACCTCGACCGAATACGCTCCGGTTCGGCATATTGCCCAAGCGTCCAGCACGGGCCACGGCACGAATGTCATTGCAGGCTTGGGAGTGTCCATGAAATCCACTGCCTATCCCGTGATGGTCGTCTGCCTATCGATCTGGATTACCTTCGAACTGGCGGGGTTGTATGGAATCGCCATCGCCGCTACATCGATGCTTTCGATGGCTGGCATCATCGTTGCGCTTGACGCTTACGGCCCTATCACGGATAACGCCGGGGGCATTGCGGAAATGGCCGGCTTGCCGCCCGAAGTGCGCGATATTACCGATCCGCTCGATGCCGTCGGGAACACGACCAAGGCAGTGACCAAGGGCTACGCGATCGGTTCGGCCGGTCTGGCGGCGCTCGTCCTGTTCGCCGATTACACCCATGCGCTCTCGAGCGGCGGCAAGGTAGTGAACTTCGATCTGTCCGATCACATGGTGATCATCGGCCTCTTTCTCGGCGGCATGGTGCCTTACCTGTTCGGAGCGATGGCAATGGAAGCGGTTGGCCGCGCCGCAGGCTCGGTGGTCGTGGAAGTGCGCCGGCAGTTCAAAGAGATACCAGGGATCATGGAAGGTACGGCCAAGCCTGATTACTCGAGGGCGGTGGACATGGTCACCAAGGCTGCGATCAAGGAAATGATCGTTCCCTCGTTGCTGCCGGTAGCGGTTCCGGTGCTTGTCGGTGTTCTGCTCGGTCCCGTAGCCTTGGGCGGCGTGTTGATCGGGGCTATCATAACGGGCATTTTTGTGGCCATTTCCATGACCGCTGGCGGCGGAGCATGGGATAACGCGAAAAAATACATCGAGGACGGCAACTTCGGCGGCAAGGGCTCGGAGGCGCATAAGGCGGCCGTAACCGGAGATACGGTTGGTGATCCCTACAAGGATACCGCGGGCCCCGCCATCAACCCGCTCATCAAGATCATGAATATCGTCGCATTGCTTATCGTGCCATTGATATAACCATCCTTGAGTTCCCGAAGCATGCCGGCCTCCTGGCATGCTTCTTTTTTAAGCAGATCATGTGCACGATGATTTGAATTGACAAGCCGCTGATTTTTAGCAGCGATTCTCTATTAACGGCATGAACAACAAAATTAACCTCACGCTTGACGACGCCAAAACCATCTCGGCGGGATCCGAAGCAGAGGCCAGGCGGAACAATTGGCCCGTCGTTATCGCCATTGTCGATGATGGAGGCCACCTTATTCACTTAATCCGCCTAGACAATACGCAATTTGGAAGCGTTGAGGTTGCGATCGGAAAAGCGCGCTCCGCCATCGCCTTCCGTCGTCCTACCAAGGTATGGGAGGATCAGATTACAGAAGGCCGGCTGCGTTATCTCGGGCTGCCGGGAGCGCTTCCAGTCGAAGGGGGCCTGCCTATCGAGGCCAGCGGCCAATTCATCGGGGCAGTCGGCGTAAGCGGCGTGAGATCTCACCAGGATGCACAAATCGCCCGCGCTGGGGTGGAGGCATGGGTCAATTCCCGCTAGTGCCCTTTCCACTTCGAGTCAGACCAGAACCGGACGAACTCTGCGCAATTCACGAAACTCTTCTGGCGCTTCGCCGAAAGATCGGGAGTGCGATTGGATGTTGCAGAGTCCGGGAATATCCGCCCGTCCCCATTCTCTTTTCGCAGGCCCTGCTCTTTTCGCAGGCCCTGGCCTACTCAAGGTCAACTTGAGGTACGATTGAGCATGGGCGAAGTAAAGTCCTCTCGCCTCCCCTCACCTGCTGTCCGAGCATGAACATCCCCGAGCTTCAACAAAAAGCCTTTCTTCTCATGCTGGCCGCCGTTTCCGTGGCGTTTGCATGGATACTGCTGCCCTTTTACGGGGCTGTATTCTGGGGTTCGGTTCTGGCGATCATATTTACCCCTTTTTACCGCAAGCTGCTGAACCTCATGAATCAGCGCCAGAACCTTGCGGCGCTCACCACCCTGCTGCTCTGCCTCATCATGGTAATCCTTCCGTTGACGTTTATCACGGCTTCTTTACTGAGGGAGGGATTGATCGTTTATCAACGAATCCGCTCAGGAGAGTTGAATTTCGGCGAGTACTTTCAGCAAATCATGAATGCCCTGCCACACTGGGTCGTCGACCTGATGGAACGTTCGGGCATAGGCAATCTTACTCAACTTCGAGACGCGCTCTCGAACAGCATCCTCCAGGGAAGCCAGTTCATTGCGACCGAAGCGCTGAGTATCGGGCAGAACACATTCGAGTTTGTGGTCAGCTTCTTCATAATGCTCTACTTGCTCTTTTTTTTGCTACGGGATGGTGCGGCTTTAACCGCCAAGATAAACAAGGCGATACCGCTGAGCATGGAGCACAAGCATCACTTGATCAGCAAATTCACTACCGTCGTTCGGGCGACGGTAAAGGGCAACATCGCCGTAGCTGCCACCCAGGGTGTCCTGGGTGGACTCATATTCTGGTTTCTTGATATTCAGGGCGCACTCCTCTGGGGGTTCGTCATGGCGATCCTCTCGCTGCTTCCCGCCGTAGGCGCTGGATTGATCTGGCTACCGGTGGCAGTCTACTTTTTACTTACCGGAGCGATCTGGCAAGGCGTCGTCCTTATTCTCTTCGGCGTATTGGTCATCGGACTGGTCGATAACGTTTTGCGGCCTCTACTTGTGGGCAAAGACACTCAGATACCCGACTATGTGATACTCATTTCAACACTTGGCGGCATGGTGCTTTTCGGGCTTAATGGTTTTGTCATCGGTCCCGTCATTGCAGCACTGTTTATTGCAGCATGGGATCTTTTTGCCACAGCAAGCGATAACAGCAGGGGTTAGACTTTTCGGCTTCTGACACGTTACAACTTCATTTGCTGCCTCGCACCCCATGCAAAAAGTCTCTCGCCGAGCAACCAGCGCGCGATAACGGCAAGTTTTGCGTCGAAAGGCAGGGCGTGACGCACGGGCGGAAACCGCGCCTTCACCGCCTGGAGCACGGACTGAGCAATAATATCCGGCCCCGGCGCCTTCGGCTCGTCTGCAAGCAGTCTGCGAACCCCTGCCAACAGCTTTCTATAAGCGGGAGGATGGGCCACCTTCTGCAACAATCTCAACTGATTGGGTACAAATTCAGTCTTGATGAGTCCCGGCGCGATAAGCACGACTTCGATTCCAAACTCCATCACTTCACCTCGCAACGCGTCCGTCAATGCTTCGATAGCATGCTTCGAGGCTGCATACCAGCCAAACCCCGGAAGCGATACCCTGCTGAGGGCGGAAACGATATTAATGATGCATCCCGACTTCTGCTCTCTCATGTGCGGCAAAACCGCCTGCATGAAGCGCGCATATCCGAAAACATTCACCTCGAATTGGTGATGCGCCGCGTCCATGGAAACGCATTCGATGGCACCGAGCTGACAGAGCGCAGCATTGTTCACGAGCACATCGATTCTTCCCTTTGTCGAAATGATGTGATCGATGGTCGCCTGGATACCTTCAGCGTCAGACACATCGAGCATAACCGGTTCGATGCGATCGGAGCGTATCTGCTCCAGCCTGTGCATCCGGCGGGCGACCGCAAAGACGTAATATCCATTTTTTGCCAGAAGTCGTGCAGTCGCCCTTCCTATGCCACTGGACGCCCCTGTCACCAATGCGATCTTTTCGTTCATCTTCTTCCTCCTCGAGATTTCTTTACGTCGTGATTTCCTTGGGTCTGCTTGCGCTGACGTCCATTTGGAGAAAATACCGCTGGCATTGATGAGACCGGATTTGAAACGTTGGTATTTGGCATATCCCCAGCTGCGGCCGTTGTTCCGTTTAATTATTGGCGCTTCTCGTTATGTATTCAGAATGACCAGGCATAATCCAGATCGGATTTCCGGTTTCTCTTTAACCGAAGCTGCTCTTTCCGGCAGCCTTTCCCGCTCTGTCTATAATTCTAGGGCCTGCCGTCCGAACAGGGAACCGTACAGCATAGAGAAGCAACGACGAAATTGTAACGAAGGGGAACCATCCGGGAGGTTACATGAATACGACATTGATCACGGGAGCAAA
>DASSHJ010000080.1:0-15191 GCA_035692965.1 Nitrosospira sp.
TTTGCGATCAGCCAGATCCGGCCGACCTTCCATAGCCAGGTCAGCCTAAGGGAAGCAACAGGCCGCCCTATTTTGGGCTCTATTCCCATGATCTGGACCAGCGCGGAAAAAATAAAGCGCAGGAAGCGTCTATACGCCTTCGGGATATCCTTGCTATCCCTGCTGGGTTTATACGGAGCGCTGATGGTAAAGATGGCCTAACCGTGACTCACGGGACAGGCAGCGCGTGTTACGCCGGGAATTGTTGCCGGGAATTCGTGAGGCGAGATTATTTCAAGTAGAGTGCTTATATCCGTCATGCGCGCGTTTTAACTTCTCATTTCTACCAATGGTTTCGTTGATAGTTTATTTCCATCATATGAGTCAATCCCCGCTCGTGGGCATACTGCCCGTTGGCTTCCCATGGGAGAACGTGTGAGCATTATAGAGAGAGCGGCTGGTCAGCTCGGGGCGGAGAAACAAGCAGGCCCGGAAAGGATATCGCAGACGGGACATCTCAATCCGGTTCAGAAATCTTCCCACTCAGGGGAGGTGGAAACCACGGTGGAACAAGCGATTCATGCAGACAGTGATCAGGCAACAAGACCTGCAGGATCGCGGACGGGCATGAGCCAGGGTCCCGCGCAAACGACCAGGAGAATTATTCTCAATCAGGAAAAAATGCGTCAGTACGGGATCGTAACCCCGGATCAGGGAAGGACCCAGATAGCTGAGCAGTTCCGGGTGATCAAGCGCCCGCTGTTGACCAACGCATTTAACAGGGGGCCGGGGATGATCAAGAACGGCAACCTGATCATGGTGACGAGTGCGCTTGCGGGGGAGGGGAAAAGCTTTTGCACAGTGAACCTCGCCATGAGCATCGCAATGGAAATGGATCGCACGGTGCTGCTCGTGGACGCGGACGTGGCCCGTCCCACATTGCCGAGAATTCTCGGACTTGGAACGGAAAGAGGACTGCTCGATATTCTTCTTGATGAAAAACTCGAGTTGGCCGACGTTCTGATCAAGACTGATATCGAGAAGCTCACTCTCCTGACTGCAGGAAGGCGGCATTCACATTCGACCGAATTGTTGGCAAGCCAAAGCATGAATGTCTTGCTGAAGGAACTTGCGGAGCGATACGCAGATCGCGTGGTCATCTTTGATTCTCCGCCTTTGCTGCTGACGAGCGAGGCGCGGGTGTTGGCAACCCAGATGGGGCAAATTGTCCTCGTAGTGGAGGCTGAAAGAACATCTCAACAGGCGGTCAAGGAGACTCTCCGGCAAATCGAGTCATGCGACGTGGTAAATCTCATCTATAACAAGGCCAGATCATTCCCAGGCGGCGAATACTACGGCTATTATTACCATGAAAGCGCCTGACCCCAGGTGCCGCAAATCCTCGTTTCCTGTTACTTTCCCCGCGGTAGTAGCGATATTCCTGCTTTCCTCGAACGCTGATGCGTCGGAGTGGAAGATTCGGCCGCGCATGAATCTCATAGAAACTTATTCGGATAACTTGAGGCTGCGATCAGGGTCTGGGTCGGACGATTTCATCACTCAAATCAACCCGGGCATTCTGGTCAATGGCGTGGCGAGCCGCTATACCGTGGATGTGAATTACCTCATGAACAATCTTATCTATGCGCAAAACGGCAACTTCAACCGGATCCAGAACCAGCTTAATGCCAATGGCACTGGCGAACTGATCAAGGATTTGTTCTTCGTCGATGGAAGAGCCTTTATCACGCAGCAGAACGTTTCTCTGCTTGGACCCCAGGCTATTAATAACGTCAACGTTACGGGGAACAGGACTAACGTAAGCACATACGTTCTCAGCCCCTATTTGCGCCATCGGTTCCAGAATTTCGCCACGACCGAATTGCGTTACACCCGTAACTGGGTCAACTCGAGCACGAACGGGCTTGCCAGCAGCACCGGAGACGGCGTGCTGTTCAACCTGAACAGCGGAACGGCATTCAAGACGTTTGGTTGGGGAGTGAACTACAGTAACCAGATGATCCATTTCGATTCCGGGCGGGACATCGAGCTGGAGCGTTCAACAGGAACCTTGCGTTACATGTTAACCCCCCAGTTCGGGCTGAACGCGACCGGTGGCTATGAAAGGAACAGTTTTGTTTCCATCAGGGGAAGTCCCTCTGCGCCCCTCTGGACCGTTGGTTTTGTCTGGGAGCCGACTCAACGGACAAATATCTCCGTGAGTGGCGGTCAGAGGTTTTTCGGAAATACGTATAACGCGCTAGCGAGCCATCGGACCCGCCTCATGGTGTGGAGCTTTGGTTATAACCAGAACATTACCACCTTCAATCAGCAGAGTGCTTTTGGCACCGGAATTCCGGGGAGCCTTGGAGGTTCCCTGAATCAGCTGCTGACTGCTCAAAATCCCAATCTCAGCCCCGATGTCATCCAGCAAAACACTGCTGCTCTTACGGGTATCGGGCTCTCAGGTTCTTTTTTTAATCCCATGAATTTCCTCACCAACCGCTTGTTCCTCCAGAAGACCCTGCAAGCTTCTGTCGTCATGAATGGTTCCAGAAATACGATCACGGCCAGTCTTTTCAATATGACCCGGCAGGCCTATTCCGACCCCTTGGCCGATATTAACCTCGTTGGGGCGCAAAACCTTGCCCTTCTCAATCATACGAGGCAAAGCGGGGTCAATGCTCTTTGGAACTATCGGTTATCTGAACGAACGAGCGCTAATCTCAATTTTGCCTATACGAGGTTCAAGTTTCTTGGCGCGGGAAGGGAGGACGATCTCATGCTTGTCATGCTGGGCTTGACCCGGCAATTCAGATCAATTCAGCCTAATCTAAGCGGCACGCTTCAAGTCAGGCATCAGCAACGCGACTCGAATCAACCAGGAAGCGATTATCGTGAGCAAGCGGTTATCGGATCGCTAAACATGAGTTTTTAGCGCAATCGAATGTATCCATCGTTCTATGGCTTCAGGGTCAAGCCATTCAAGCTGAAACCGGATCCGGATTTTTACTTTGGCAGCAAAGGCCATAAGCGGGCTATGGCTTATCTCGAATACGGATTGGCTCAAGGAGAAGGGTTCATTGTAATTACTGGCGATGTGGGCGCCGGAAAGACGACTCTTGTGCGATATCTGTTCCGTAAGCTCGATTCAAAGGAAATTGTTGCTGCCCATATCGCCAACACTGATCTTGATTCCGGCGACACACTCAGGATGGTCGCGTCAGCGTTTGGTCTGCCTTTTGAAAACCTGAGCAAAGCCTCTTTACTGATCAGCATTGAACAATTCCTGCAAGCATGCGATCAGCAGGGGAAGCGCGCGCTTCTGGTGGTCGACGAAGCGCAAAACCTTTCTCCCCGCACGGTGGAGGAATTAAGAATGCTTTCCAATTTTCAGACGGAAGAAAAACCTTTATTGCAAACGTTCCTGCTCGGCCAGCCGGAATTCCGGAAAACGCTGCTAGGGGCGGATATGCAGCAACTGCGGCAAAGGGTGACTGCAACCTATCACCTTGGACCCATGGACTTGCCGGAAACACGGGCGTATATCGAACACAGGCTCCGAACAGCGGGTTGGCAAGGAGACCCTGCATTCAAAGACGGCGCTTTTGAAGCGATTTACGGAAGTTCGGGCGGCATACCTCGCAAGATAAA
The DNA here is from genome assembly GCA_035692965.1 of Nitrosospira sp. Classification (GTDB taxonomy): domain Bacteria; phylum Pseudomonadota; class Gammaproteobacteria; order Burkholderiales; family Nitrosomonadaceae; genus Nitrosospira. The sequence goes on from DASSHJ010000080.1 coordinate 3,634, forward strand.
CGCGCTGTGTGACCGCCTGCTGCTCATGGGTTATCTCGAAAAGCTGCACGAGTTCGGCGAGGAGGAGGTCAACGAGGTCATCAACGATATTCAGCAGGAGTTCGAGGTTGCCATTACACCGGCGCCTGGCTCAAAAGAGCCCTGCGTGCTGGAAACGGAAATCTCGCTGCGGAATCTCGAGAGCGTCAACGCCAGGGTGGTGAGGCTGGAGGAATCGGTTGTCTCACTACTCGAGCTTCTCAAGGAAGTGCTTTCCCGTCCAGGCTTGAGCAAGGATTCCCTCAGGCACCGGGACTAGCAAGCGCGTTTACTTTTTCAACAAGCTCTATCCATGAAGCAGATATCCCAGATATCCCAGATATCCCTTAGCAACGCAATGACCATAGACGTGGAAGATTACTTCCAGGTTTCGGCATTTGCCTCTCATATCCCCCGGGAGGCTTGGCCCTCAATATCCTGCCGGGTGGAGTCGAATATTGACCGCATCCTCGCGCTGTTGAGTGAGGAAAATATAAAAGGGACTTTTTTTACCTTGGGGTGGATTGCTGAACGCCATCCGGAAATGGTGAAGCGAATCGTGTCGGGGGGGCACGAGCTTGCCAGTCACGGATGGGGGCACCATCGAGTGACGGATCAAAAGCCTGATGAGTTCCGAGAAGATGTTGTCCGGAGCAAAGGCATTCTGGAAGATATCGGCGGGCAAGTCGTGACTGGTTACCGTGCCCCCAGTTTTTCCATCGGCGGCAGCAATCAATGGGCCCTGGATGTGCTTTCCGAAGCCGGCTACCTCTACAGTTCGAGTATTTATCCGATCCAGCATGATCATTACGGGATGCCGGATGCGCCGCGTTTCGCCTATTACCCCCGAGGTGAGACGGGTTTGCTTGAACTTCCCATCACTACCGTTCGCTTTTATGGGCGGAATATTCCCGCAGGGGGCGGCGGCTATTTCCGCCTTTGGCCCTATCCAGTTTCGCGGTGGTTTCTACGCCGGCTGAATCGGCTGGAGGGCCGCTCCGCAATCTTTTATTTCCATCCATGGGAGCTTGACCATCAACAACCGCGTCAGAAGGGCATCAGTATGAAAACGCGCTTTCGCCATTATTACAATCTCCACCGCATGGAGGAGAGAATTAAAGCACTGAGCCGGGATTTCAAGTGGGACCGCATGGATCGGGTTTTTCTGGCTGGACGCGCATGAGTTGCGTCATAAAGAGAGTCGAACCGGATTGCGGGAATCACAGGTTGACCGAGGCGCTGAGACCATCCGTGCGTTTGCTCGATTCCCGAGAGTGGAAAAGATGGGATAACTTTGTAAACGCATGCCCGCAGGCAACGTTTTTCCATCGGGCGGGTTGGCAGACGGTTCTTGAGCAGGCGCTTGGACACAAAACCTGGTTTCTCTACGCGGAATCGGAGGGGGAAATACAGGGCGTGCTGCCCTTGGCAGAGATCAATAGCCGGCTTTTCGGCCATTCCCTGAGTTCGCTTCCATTTTGTGTCTACGGAGGGATTGCTGCCATCTCTGAGCGGGCGCGACAAGCCCTGGACAGCGAAGCCCAGCTGCTGGCCGCACGTTTGCAAGCCGATTATCTCGAGTACCGCAATTTGATGCCGTCGCACCCGCAGTGGCCGACAAAGGATCTTTACGTCACGTTTCGCAAGAGTATCGAAGCAGAAGCGGAAGCCAATATGCAGGGGATTCCCCGCAAGCAGCGGGCCATGGTGCGCAAGGGAATCAAAGCCGGGCTACAGGGCCATATCGATGACGGTATCGATCGCTTTTTTTCTGCGTATTCAGCCAGTGTGCATCGGCTTGGGACTCCCGTTTTTTCAAAAAAATATTTTCGCCTGCTCAAGCAGACTTTTGGCCAGGATTGTGAACTCCTGGTTATCACCAGCGAAGAAGGCAAGACGATAAGTGCGGTGATGAGTTTTTATTTTCGCGATGAGGTCTTGCCTTATTACGGCGGGGGCACTCATGAAGCACGTGAACTGGCAGGCAACGATTTCATGTACTGGGAGCTGATGCGGCGTGCCTGTGAAAGAGGTTGCAAAGTCTTTGACTTCGGCCGAAGCAAACGGAATACGGGTTCGTTCGACTTCAAGAAAAACTGGGGTTTCGAGCCGCAAGCCCTTTATTACGAGTACCAGCTTCATCAAGCGCGTTCGATTCCCGACCACAACCCGCTCAATCCAAAATATCAGCGATTTATCAAGGCGTGGCAAAAGCTTCCTTTGCCGGTCGCCAATCTGATTGGCCCACACATCGTAAAAAACCTCGGCTAAGCCAATGGAGGAGCTTCTTTATCTCGCGCATCGGATTCCTTATCCGCCGAACAAGGGAGACAAGATCCGCTCATATCATTTGCTCAAGCACTTGAGCCAGCGTTACAAGGTTCATCTTGGTGCTTTTATTGATGATGAGAGTGATCGCAAATATCACGACCGCGTCAAAAGTCTTTGTGGCGAAACCTGTCTCGTGAATCTCAACCCGAAGGTAGCCCGAGTGCGCAGCCTTCAAGGTTTTTTTTCGGGCCAGCCTCTTACACTTCCTTATTACCGCGACGCGGGCTTGCAGCAGTGGGTAAACGATATTTTGAAAACCAGAACGATCGGAACGGTTCTGGTTTTTTCGTCAGCCATGGCCCAGTACGTCGGGCACTTGACCACTACGCCTCGAATAATCGACTTTGTCGATGTTGATTCGGATAAATGGCTGCAATATTCATCCGCAAAAAAGTGGCCCTTGAGCTGGATTTACCGCCGGGAGGCCAAACTGCTTCTGAAGTATGAACAGTGGATTGCGGGGAACTTCAGCAGCTCGACCTTTGTTTCAAAGGCAGAAGCGGATCTGTTCAGGCAACTCGCACCGAACGCTGTAAAAACGATTAGCTATTTCAATAATGGCGTTGACTCAGACTATTTCTCACCCGAACACGATTACCCGAATCCCTATGGGGAGGACAAGCCTGTTCTGGTATTTACCGGCGCAATGGACTATTGGGCGAATGTCGACGCCGTGACCTGGTTTTCACGCGCCATATTTCCGGCCGTACGCCTCCGCGTCCCGGAAGTTGAGTTTTTTATTGTTGGCGCTCGGCCAACCACCGAGGTCCGGGCTCTCGCCGAGCTTCCCGGCATCACGGTAACAGGTTCCGTTCCTGACGTTCGACCCTACCTCGCCTGGGCGTCGCTGGCTGTCGCTCCCTTGCGGATTGCCCGGGGCATTCAGAACAAGGTACTGGAAGCAATGGCAATGGGAAAGATTGTGGTTGCCTCTGCTCAAGCGATGGAGGGAATTGACGCAATCGCAGGGCAGGAATTGGTAGTGCCTCAGAACGAAAAGACCTTTGCCGACGAGATTCTTATGCTTCTGTGCGATAAAAAACGCCCGGCCATGGGTACGGCGGCAAGGCGTTGCGCTCTTGAACGTTACAGCTGGAAAAAAAATCTTGAGAGGATCGACGCGCTCATTGTCCAGGCGCGGAAAGAGGGAGAAATCCAGGTCCCCGTCCGCATCGGCGACAGCCTGCGGGAGATGAGAGTGTGAGCGCACAAACAACAAGAGAGCTACCAAGTCCCTCCACTATTACCGACCAGCAGAATTTCAAACTATCGGTAACGATTGCTTCGGTTACCGTCGTCGTCATTCTGCTCAGCTATTTTCAGACGGCCTGGTCCATGGTTTCGATCTGGGGGCGATCAGACACATTTGCGCATGGCTTTCTGATCTTCCCCTTCAGTGCCTATCTGATATGGAGCCAGCGCAGCCAGCTTGCCTCGGTCAACATTCAGCCCAACCTTCCTGCACTCCTGGTACTCGCAGGAGTTGGCCTCGGCTGGCTCTTGGCAACGCTGGCGAGCGCCCAGGTCGTTGCGCAGTTTTTTCTCATTGCCATGATTCCGGCCTCGGTTTGGGTGATTTTAGGGACCAACATGGTGCGCGCCCTTGCCTTCCCCCTTGGATATCTGCTGCTCGCCGTACCATTTGGCGAGGCGCTCATCCCTCCATTAATAAACTTTACTGCCGACTTCACTGTGAGAGCGCTGCAACTAACCGGCATTCCCGTCTACAGGGAGGGAAGCTTTTTTACTATTCCCAGCGGGAACTGGTCCGTGGTCGAAGCCTGTAGCGGGCTGCGCTACCTCATTGCCTCTTTTACCCTGGGCACTCTTTATGCCTATTTGACCTACCGCAGCCTCCCCCGTCGTCTCATATTTATCACCTTGTCGGTTATCGTTCCAATCCTGGCCAACGGCATTCGAGCCTACCTGATCGTAATGACCGGGCATTTGAGTGAAATGCGTCTGGCCGTGGGAATTGACCATCTTATCTACGGATGGGTCTTTTTTGGCGTGGTGATGCTTTTATTATTCTGGATTGGCACCTTCTGGCGCGAGGATCAACCGAGCGATAACGCGACTGTGCGAAAGTACGCCATTGCCCCCAATCCGCTTCGGAGCGAGGCTCCGCTCAAAAAAATCCTGTTTGCGACTGGGGCGACCATGGCTGGCGCCCTTGTATGGCCGGCCTACGCTGCTTTTCTCGAAAACGGGTTCGCCACCCATGAACGTCCGGCCACGTTGGATATTGCCGGCATTCCCCAAAAATGGGAAGTGAACTCCGGAGAAGTCTCCGGCTGGCGCCCCTACTATGTTGGTCCTACGGCTCAGCTTGCGCAATATTACCGGAGCAGCGATCGGCCCGAGCGAACCATTGGCCTCGTCGTGACTTATTACCGTAATCAGCAGCAGGGCAGCGAGCTGATCAACTCGCAGAATCTGCTTACGCCGGAGGATGGCGGGTCTGATGAATCGCGATGGCGAGATGTCAGGCATGATGTGCGAGCTCTCAACTTAGGCTCGGGCGTGCAGGAAATCAACCAGAACCTCGTACAATCTTCTTCGCTGAAGCTGCTGGTATGGAGAACATATTGGCTGGGCGACGAAATCACTGCCAGTCCGTATGTCGCCAAACTTATCCTTGCAAAAAACAAGCTGCTGGGGCGGCCTGATGACGGAGCAGAAATTATTTTTGTAACGGCTTACGATGAGTCGCCCGATGAAGCCATACCCGCGCTTGAACGCTTCGGCAAGGAGATGATCCCTAGCATCATATCCGGTCTCAGGAATGCGGCGGGCAGTTAGCGGTACGCGGTCTGGTTAAGCGCATGAAATCGAATGGTCAACCTCCTCTCATCGCCCACGTAATCTACCATTTAGGGGTTGGAGGGTTGGAAAACGGGCTGATCAATCTGATCAATCACATTCCCCCTGAGCGTTACCGTCACGCTATCATTTGCCTCAAGGGATATACGGATTTCAGGGGCCGGATCAAGCGAAACGACGTGGAAGTTTTGGCGCTGAACAAGCGAGAGGGAAACGACCTCGGTCTTTACGTGAACCTTTTCAAAACACTGAAGAGATTGAAGCCCGATATCGTGCATACACGGAATCTCGGGACGATGGAGGGGCAGGTCGTTGCCGTGCTGGCTGGCGCACGAGCAAGGGTGCATGGAGAACACGGTCGTGACATGTCCGATTTGTACGGCAGGAACCGCAAATATAATCTGCTGCGACGAGCGATCCGGCCTTTTGTGAACCATTTTATTGCCGTTAGCAAGGATTTGGAGAGCTGGCTTCTCAGTTCGGTAGGCGCGCAATCTCGACGCGTCAGCCAGATATACAACGGCGTGGATAGCATTCGTTTCTATCCCGGGAAGGCGAAATGTCTTGCCGCTTCGCCTATTGCAAGGTTGCCGGAAGGATTCATTACGGGGGATTCATTTGTAGTTGGCAGCGTGGGAAGGATGGCCGAGGTGAAGAATTTTCCCAGCCTCGTACAAGCCTTCTTGATGCTGCTGAAGCAAAATCCTTCAGTCCGTCCGCGCCTCCGTCTGCTTGTAATCGGAGATGGAAATTCGCGTGATACTTGTATCCGGATGCTGCGGGAAGGTGGAGCAGAAGATCTATGCTGGCTGCCGGGAGAGCGTGGGGACATACCGGAGTTGATGAGGATGATGGACCTGTTCGTGCTTCCCTCACTCGCGGAAGGTATTTCCAATACCATTCTTGAAGCAATGTCGAGTGGGCTGCCGGTTGTCGCAACCCGGGTGGGTGGAAACGTGGAGTTGGTTAAAGAAGGAATCAGCGGATTGCTTGTTCCAGCAAATTCGCCCGGAGATATCGCTTCGGCGATCTCAAGCTATTTCTTTGATCCTGAAATGGCTGTCCGCCACGGGGCGGCGGCGCGAAAACAGATCGAGACAGCTTTCAGCATGAACGCCATGACGGAAGGCTATCTCCATGTTTATGACAAAGCCATGGGGAATCTCTGAACAAGTCATCATGAGCGCGACAACGGTTTTGCGGGATGGGATGCGCGAAAGGCAACGAAGCGAATGGTCAATCCCCTTCGGCAGGAGCCTGACAAAGCAGATCCCCCGCAAAGCCTTGTCCCACAGGGGTTGCGGTAAAATCGGGCGCTCACGGCGTTGCACTCCTTGGCATCGTAGACCCGGCTACGACCTGCGTCGCGCGCCTTGTGATCATCGCGATTTGACCAGCAGCGCGCTTCACGAGGACTTGTTCAGAGATTCCTCAATAAGTTGAGATAGAGGAAAAAGTATGTGTGGAATCGTCGGCTTATTTGATACGAGGGGCAAAAGGGAGTTCGATCGCCGGCTGCTTGCGCACTTGAATCAGACCCAGGTCCACCGAGGTCCGGATGAAGGCGAAGTGTACATGGAACCTGGCGTTGGTCTGGGACATCGCCGCCTTTCAATCATGGATGTATCCAGTGGTCACCAGCCACTGTTCAACGAGGACGGCAGTGTCGCCGTGATCTTCAATGGAGAAATTTACAATTTTCAGGAGCTGGCAAGGGAATTGATTTCCGCGGGTCATATATTCCGCACCCACTGCGATACCGAAGTTATTGTCCACGCTTGGGAAGAGTGGGGAGAGCAATGCGTCGATCGCTTCCGAGGCATGTTTGCATTCGGACTATGGGATCGGAATCGCCAAACACTGTTCCTTGCCCGGGACCGGTTAGGCATAAAGCCTCTCTACTATGGCTTACTGAAAGACGGGACATTCATTTTCGCCTCGGAGCTCAAAGCGGTGCTTGCCCACCCGGATTTTTCGCGAGAGCTCGATTTTCACGCGGTTGAGGATTATTTTGCCTACGGCTACGTACCGGAGCCCAAGACCATATTCCGGGAGGCTAAAAAATTATCTCCGGGTCATACGCTGAAACTTCAGCACGGGCAAAGCATGCCGAGGCTGCATCAATACTGGGATGTGCCCTTTGGGCCGGCCGATTCGATAAGCCTGGAGGAGGCGCAGGAAGAGCTGGCTGAACGGCTGCGGGAATCGGTCCGAATTCACTTGATGACTGAGGTGCCGCTCGGTGCTTTCCTCTCGGGCGGCGTCGATTCGAGCGCGATCGTTTCGATGATGGCCAACCTTATGGATGATCCTGTCAACACTTGCTCCATCTCTTTCGGAGACCCAGCTTTCAACGAATCTCGCTACGCCCAGGCAGTGGCGGATCAATACCACACCCGTCATGACGTAGAGCAGGTGGATCATGACGATTTTGAGCTGATAGACAAACTGGCGCTTATTTATGACGAACCCTTTGCCGACAGCTCCTCGATGCCTACATACCGGGTATGCGAATTGGCAAGAAAACGTGTAACAGTTGCATTATCGGGTGACGGAGGTGACGAAAATCTTGCCGGCTACCGCCGCTACCGATGGCACCTTTATGAAGAACGATTGAGATCTTCGCTTCCGGCCCAATTTCGCAGGCCGACATTCGGTTTGCTGGGAAGGGTTTACCCGAAAGCGGACTGGGCTCCCAGGTTTTTGCGGGCGAAGTCGACCTTTGAGGCTCTGGCGCGTGATTCAGTCGAAGGATACTTCCACGGTGTATCGATTGTTAAGGACAAAATGCGGCGAAGCATGTTCAGCCCATTGTTCAATAAAAGCCTCGAAGACTACCGGGCGGTTGAAGTATTGCGTGCGCATGCGGGGAAATGTCCTGCCCGAGACCCGCTCTCACTGGTGCAATACCTGGACATGAAGACCTATCTCGTGGGAGATATTCTTACCAAGGTGGACCGCGCAAGCATGGCGCACTCGCTGGAGGTGCGCGTGCCGCTTCTGGACCACAAGCTTGTCGAGTGGATTTCCCGCTTGCCCGCATCATTCAAATTGCAAGGCAGCCAGGGAAAGTATGTATTCAAGAAATCCCTGGAACCATACCTTTCAAACGACATCCTGTACCGGGACAAAATGGGGTTTGCCGTGCCTCTGGCAAGCTGGTTCCGTGGTCCGTTGCGGGGGCAACTGAACAATGCGCTGCTGGGGTCTGTCCTGGCGGAGACCGGGTTTTTTAACACGGCTTTTATCAAGGAGATGCTCGACCAGCACCAATCCGGACGGCGTGACCACAGTGCTCCGCTTTGGACACTGCTGATGTTCGAGTCATTTTTACGCAATGTCCTTGACGTGGAGCGTTCAGGAACACTCAAGCATAACTTGAAGGTTGCGTAGTTTCTTCCACGAGCCCGCTGGCCATCTACTCAAGCTATGGTGAGGACCCGCCTCAGGAAGGAAGCCGCTGCGAGGGGCAACCTGTTCTCTCACCGAAGCTAGGTCTTCCTCTGCGCCAGTTCACCGATCCTTTCCAGATATGCTAAATGCTCATTAAAAATGCTCGATGTATTTTTTACCGTTGACGTGGAGGTATGGTGCGATGGGTGGGAGGGGATTGACTCCAAATTTCCCGACGCGTTTCGACGGTACATCTATGGTCCTACCGCGCGGGGTGACTATGGCTTGCCCTACCAGTTGCGCCAATTGCGAGAATATGACCTGACAGGAGTATTTTTCGTCGAACCCCTCTTCTCCACCCGGTTCGGATCCGACCCGCTGGCCGAAATCATAGGTCTTATTCATGAGCAGGGGCATGAAATACAGCTTCACCTTCATACCGAGTGGGTGGACGAATCACATCGACCTCTGCTCGACAATATCAATGGCAAGAAGCAGTTCCTGCGATACTTTTCGCTGGAAGAGCAAATCATCCTGATCCGGGCCGGAGCGGACCTGGTCAGGCAGGCCGGGTGCGAACGTTTGGATGCATTCCGGGCCGGGGGCTTCGGTTTCAACAGGGACACTCTTCGCGCACTTGCCCATAATCGCATTCCCTTCGACAGCAGTTACAATGCAAGCATATATGGCCTGGATAGCGGAGTCAGCCCCGAGATTCCGCTCGTGGAGCCCATGGAATGCCATGGCGTTCACGAGTATCCGATGACCGTTTTTCGTAACGGCACTTCCTCGCTGAGGCATGCCCAGATAACCGCATGCTCGTACCGGGAAATGGAAGGCCTGCTATGGCAAGCGCTGGAATCGAGGCGAAAAGCTTTTGTTATCCTCTCTCATAATTTTGAACTGCTCAATGAGGGCATGAATCGCCCCGACGATATTGTAGTCAGCCGTTTTCGGAAGCTCTGCTCTTTTTTTGATCGTCACCGCGATTGCTTCCGCCTGCGAGGCTTTCGTGATCTATCCCCCGCTGCCGTCCTTTCACAGCCCCTTCCTCTTGCTTCGCCAATCTGGAAAACGGGATTGAGGATGTTTGAGCAGGGGTTGCGCCGGGGGTTTCGTTGAGTCCGGTATGGGAGTATCGCCAGGTACCCATAAAGCTACAACTTGGCGACAAGACACTGCTTGAACCGAAGTTGTGGTTGCAAATAAGGGAAGCGGTGCTTGGCGATGAAAATCCGCCTGTAGCCATGCTTACACCTCCTGGGGACGCTCTCCTGCCTGAGAGCCAGGGTTTCCTGGTACGGTCCTTGCCCATCTCGGGCGTTCAGCCCTTGCTGAGCAGACAGAACGGTTACCTTTGTTATGTCTCGTCACAGTACCCCCGCTATTATATTGACATGCGGCAGTCCTTCGAGGAATACAAAGGCAAGTTTTCATCCAAGACGCGCAGCACTCTCAACCGCAAAATCAGGAAATTTTCAGAGCATTGCGGGGGCGAAATCCAGTGGAAGGTTTACAGGACGGTTGGGGAGATGCGTGACTTTTTCAAGCTGGCACGTGTCGTTTCCGAGAAAACCTATCAGGAAAAATTGCTTGACGCAGGACTCCCGGGTTCAGAAGAGTTTCTCGGCGAGATGGAATACTTGGCTGCACAAGACCGTGTGCGCGGTTTCATTCTTTTTCATGGCGGCAAACCGGTCTCCTACCTCTACTGCCCCATTGACAAGAACGTCCTGATTTATGCTTACCTCGGGTATGACCCGGCATACATGAATTTTTCGGTAGGCACCGTTTTACAGTGGCTGGCTCTCGAGCGCCTGTTCGAGGAAAATTCGTTTCGTTTTTTTGATTTTACTGAAGGACAGTCGGATCATAAAAAGCTTTTTGCTACTGGTAGTGTCCATTGTGCGAACGTCTTTTTTTTGCGAACCAGTCCTCGTAATCTTTTCTTGTCGTATACCCAGATGTCGGTCAACCGGTTCAGCAAGGCAGCCGGAGATTTGCTTGAGCGGTTGGGTGTAAAAACGGCGGTTAGAAGACTGATGCGATTCGGGGCATGATCGCCCCGCAATTTTGATAGACTCACTCGGCGATGCACCTCGTGTCAGAACCTGTAGCCAAGCATGGTCTTGTAGGGGGTTCATAAACAAACCCGCCAAAGCGGGAACAAATAAAAACCCGCCGGAGCGGGTTTAGGGAAAGTCTCGGACTCGGCTTAAAGATCGTCTGCGGCGTCTTTTACGGCTTCCTTGGCATCTCCGTATTTCTTTTGGGCTTTGCCGGAGACTTGCTTGCCGAGCCCTTTGGCTTCGTGCTCTTTACTTCCTACTGCCCTTCCGGCTTCTTCCTCAACTTTTCCAGCGATGTCTTTCGCAGTCCCTTTCACTTGATCTTTATTCATAATCATCTCCAGTTAAAAACGTAAGTTTCGCTTTGTCGTTGCAGTCGCTACTGCTACGACGTTGGAACCAGATTAACGTCTTTTGGCGTCTCATACTGTTCGGTATGCCACATACTGTTCTGTTTGCCACTCGATGATAGGGACGGAACGCGCGAAGACAACAATACATCTGCAGGGGGACAAATGCTCTATTGATCCCACTTACGTAATCAATTCTGCAGAATTATAGCGAGAAGCATTCTGTTCACTCATGCCGCGCTGATTCCTGATTCCTGATTCCTGATTCCGGGGACGAAGTGGTGCAGCCGTCCGCATCATAAAATGCTCTTGTTACATCTATCGCCGGTATCTCGTTTGTTGGGAGTTCATCTCCGACGTGAGAGCCAGGCGCGCGACCGCCTCTACTGTACCAAAGTCCAATTGTTCCATCCGTCGAAGTTGCTAGCATGTCAACTACTCAAAACGTGCAACAGCAGAATTGCGGAATCCATGGGGAATGTCATCAAGCGCTTAGCTCAGGCTATATTCAGGGATTACTCCTTCTACCACATCTATGAGTATGAATACGCAGGTGAAACACCAGTACCAAATC
>DASSHJ010000081.1:0-3289 GCA_035692965.1 Nitrosospira sp.
GACCCAGGTATGTGCCGCTTGCCACAACCCCGATGGTAACAGCGTTATTCCAGCCAATCCTACGCTGGCCGGGCAGCATGCCGAGTATATCACCAAGCAACTGGAGAATTTCAAGTCTCAGGATGGTAAGCCCGCCGAGCGCCCGAGTGCAGTAATGGGTGCGATGGCCGCCCCCCTGTCGGAAGAGGACATGAAAAATCTGGGTGCATATTACGCCCAGCAAACCCCGAAGCCAGGCGGGGCGAAAGACAAGGCTCTGGCAGAGCAGGGTGAAAAAATATACCGCGGAGGCAACCTCGAGACGAGCGTTCCAGCATGCTCCGCTTGCCATTCCCCCAATGGGGTAGGCATTCCGCCCAGCTATCCCCGCGTCGCGGGGCAACATTCAGAATATGTACTGGCACAGTTACGGGCTTTTCGTACCGAAGAACGCACGCGAGATCCCAACAATGTCATGCACATGATTGCATCACGGATGAGCGAGAAGGAAATGCGCGCGGTTTCCGAGTTCATTTCCGGTTTGCGCTGAATCTCGAGATCACCGGCCAGATTAATCAAGGCCATCTTCAAAAGCCCGTTCGGCTGCAGCCAGGGTATCAGCAACGTCGGTTTCGCCATGTGCTGCGGAAACGAATCCCGCTTCGAATGCTGACGGTGCAAAGTATATGCCTTGCTGAAGCATTGCATGAAAAAAATCATTGAACCCGTCCCGGTCGCAGCTCATAACCTCGGCATAACTTGACGGCAATTCGTCGCTGAAATAGAGGCCGAACATTCCACCCACGGCCTGGGCACAAAAATCGACGCCCTGTTTCCTCGCCACGGCGGAAAGCCCATCAGTAAGCTGAAGGGTTCGGGCTGCAAGCTTCTCATAGAAGCCTTCTGCTTGCACGAGTCTCAACGTTGCCAATCCTGCTGCTACCGCGATGGGGTTACCCGAGAGCGTGCCGGCCTGGTAGACGGCCCCAACAGGAGCCAGGCATTGCATGATGTCTCGTCTGCCGCCAAAGGCAGCCATTGGCATGCCTCCGCCAATGACCTTACCAAGCGTCGTCAGATCCGGCTTGATTCCGTAAAGCCCCTGGGCACACTTTAACCCCACGCGAAAGCCAGTCATGACTTCGTCAAATATCAATATCGTCCCATGCAGGCTGCAAAGCTCCCGTAGCCTTTCAAGAAAGCCAGGCTTGGGTACAACGAGATTCATATTCCCCGCAATCGGTTCGACAATGACCGCCGCGATCTCGTCACCAAACCGGTCGAACGCCTGTTCTACACTTGCAAGATCGTTAAAATCGACCACAACGGTACTCGCTGCGGTCTCTTCCGGAACACCGGCGGAGCTTGGATGGCCGAATGTAAGGGCGCCCGAACCGGCTTTCACGAGAAGGGCATCGTCATGGCCGTGGTAGCAACCTTCAAACTTGATGATACGGTTCCTTCGGGTATACCCGCGCGCAAGGCGGACTGCGCTCATCCCTGCTTCCGTCCCGGAACTCACCAATCTTACCTGCTCGATGGAAGGGACAAGTCGGCAGATAAGCTCGGCTATTTCAAGTTCGGCCTCTGTTGGAGCGCCAAAGGTCAGGCCGTTTCCGGCTGCCACCCGTACGGCCTCGACCACTTCCGGATGTGCGTGGCCCAGGATCAGCGGCCCCCAGGAACCGACGTAGTCAATATAGGCTTTGCCGTCTACATCCCAGACATGCGAGCCCTTGCCGCGCTGGAAAAATATTGGCGTGCCCCCCACGGATTTGAAGGCACGAACCGGTGAGTTGACGCCGCCTGGAATATATTGTTGAGATTGTTCAAACAGCTGTTGATTACGTGAGGTCATGGGGCAGCTCGTGCTAATGAGAAAAATTATCGCGTCGCTCGAATAACCGGGCAAAGGTTTGCGCTTCCGACTGGACGTCCGAGGCCGCGAATACCGCGTGGCTTACAGCGAGCGCGTCGGCGCCCTCGTTTATAAGTTCCATTGCGTTCCTCGCCGTTATCCCGCCAATCGCCACAACCGGAACGCGCAGCAAAGCTTTTGCCCCCCGTAGCAATTCCTTCGTTGCCGCTACAGCATGAGGCTTGGTCGTTGAAGCAAAAAAAGCGCCGAATGCCACATAATCCGCCCTCTGGTGCTCCGCTTCGAGTGCCTGCTCCAGATTGTTATAACAGGAGGCGCCGATGATTTTCCTGGTTCCCAGCTTACGCCTTGCATGAGCGATCGGAGTATCATCGAACCCTAGATGAACGCCATCTGCACTGACCTCGATGGCAAGGTCAAGATGATCGTTAACTATCAGAGGGACGCGAAATTCCCGGCAGAGAGAGGCAAGCGAATGCGCCTGCTCCAGTCTAAGTGCTTCAGTTGCACTTTTGTTGCGATATTGGACCAGTCGTGCTCCTCCGACGAGTATCTGCCGCGCCATCCGGATCAAGGCAGCGGTGTCGGCGATATCTGGCGTAATTGCGTACAAGCCTTCAATTCGAGGCCATCTCATTTGGCCCTGATCGCGTCCGCTCCGTTTGCCTCTTCGCGCGCCCAGAACAATCTGTCCGGCAGATATTGACCCATGCCGGGACGAAAGCCGGCCTTTAGCGATTGCCAGGTATATTCCTGTGCTTCATATACACCTTCAGCGACAGGCAGGCCATTGGCGAGCCCCGCTGCAATCGCAGACGCGAGCGTGCAGCCGGAGCCGTGGAAGGAACCTTCCAGCCGCCGCCAGGAATCTGTGCGCACGAGGCCTCCCGCTCCGTACAGGTTGTTGACGACCTGAGATGTGTTTTCGTGGGTTCCAGTAATAAGCACGTATTCGCAGCCCATTTGTAGAAGCCGGTCGGCGCACAGCGCGAGGTCCGCCAGATCATTTTCATCGTCGTCATCCTGGGCAAGACGGCGCGCTTCAAGGCTGTTAGGGGTGAGAATGGTCACCTGCGGGAGCAAAAGTTCGCGCATCGCCATCACCATGTCATCACTCGCCAGCTCGTCGCCCCGACCGGAAGCAAGCACGGGATCCAACACCAGGGGAATATTGGGATAGTCGGAGATGACTTCAGCGATCGCCGTAATGACCTCGACGCTCCCCAGCATTCCCATCTTGAATACGTGAACAGGCATGTCTTCGAGGACTGCCCGAGCCTGATCGGCTACCCATTCAGGGTCGATCGCCAGCACATCGTCCACACCAGCAGTGTCCTGGATGGTAATAGCGGTAATCACGGATAATGGGTGGCAACCCATGCTCGCCAGGGTGAGAATATCGGCCTGGATTCCTGCGCCGCCGCTGGAGTC
>DASSHJ010000082.1:0-3828 GCA_035692965.1 Nitrosospira sp.
TGTAAGCCCGAGGACGCTGACGGGCACGATTTCTGCGCCGTGCAGGGCGACCAGGCCGTGAGCAGGCCGGACGAAATGTACCGTGGTCCATCCGTCATCGAGCTGGTAGGACATCAGCTTCGGTATCGGCAGGTCATCGAGTGCCATGTTAAGCGCTTTCTGCAATCCTTCTTCAAGCGACACTCCTTTTACAAGGCTCTCGAAAAACAACGCCTCTGTCTTGCCATCGAATGTGCGCTTGAGCTGAGATTGGGATAGGGATGGAAACACAGAGTTCGGCTCAAAATCGGGGTGCAAGCCGCGGAGCAGGGTCTCCAATTTTTTGCGAAGCGCGGGCGTAGGCTGTCCTTCCTTATCAAGGCCCACGCTGACGGGCATCAGCTTGTGCGACAGGGATTTATCGCTCGCATGGAAAGCCACATTCCTGATATGAACGGCGAGCCGCCTGGGTGATGCAAAGGATCGAGCTTCGCAGCCCTCGCTCACCAATCCCTGTATCTGAAGGCTCGTAATGATACTGTGGCTGAAGCTGTCACTGAGCCTTTTGAGAGATTTTGGCGGCAATTCCTCAACGAGCAGTTCGACGAGCAAATTTCTGGTTTCGCCCGTCAAGCTGCATCCTCTGTCAACTGCTCGACCCACTCACGAGGGGCCATGGGAAAACCTCGCCGCTTGCGGCTCTCGTAATAAGACCGCGCTACACCGCGGGCGAGTTCACGAATTCGCCCGATATACGACGCCCGTTCTGTAACGGAGATCGCGCCGCGGGCATCGAGCAGGTTGAAGGTGTGCGCGGTTTTCAACACGTGCTCGTAGGCAGGCAACGCGAGCCCCTGCTCCATGAGATATCTTGCCTGTTTTTCGTGTCTGGAAAAGGCGGTGAGCAAGTCATCAGTATTGCTGTGCTCGAAATTGTAGGCGGACTGCTCAACCTCATTTTGATGGTAGACGTCCCGGTAAGAAAGCCCTTCGGTCCAGACGAGGTCAAACACGTTTTCCACGCCCTGTATATACATCGCCAGGCGCTCGAGCCCATAAGTGATTTCCCCCGTGATCGGCTTGCAGTTCATGCCCCCTACTTGCTGAAAGTAGGTGAACTGCGTGACCTCCATGCCATTCAGCCAAACTTCCCAGCCGAGGCCCCATGCCCCAAGCGTGGGATTTTCCCAGTCGTCCTCGACAAAACGGATGTCGTTCTGCTCAAGATTGAAGCCAAGGGCCTCCAGTGACCCCAGGTACAGTTCGAGGATGTTTGGCGGCGCCGGCTTTAACACCACTTGAAACTGGTAGTAATGCTGCAACCGGTTGGGATTTTCGCCGTATCGCCCATCCTTGGGCCTGCGTGTCGGCTGGACATAAGCAGCTTTCCAGGGTTCCGGGCCAAGCGCACGAAGAAAAGTGGCAGTATGTGAAGTTCCGGCCCCCACCTCCATGTCGTAGGGTTGCAGCAAGGCGCACCCTTGGCTGTCCCAATACTGTTGCAGAGAAAGTATGATTTCCTGAAATGTGCGCATAGGAATCCGACTGGGGAACAGTCGATCACGGGTGGCTGCGTGAAAGGATGCGATTCTACCGTTTTTTGCCTTGGCGGCGAAACTGCGGCAGCAAGGCGATCAGCAATATTGAGCCGGAAAGTGCAAACAGGAGGGTGTTTCCAAACCGGATGTACGGTGTTTCGCCGACGTACCCTTGCACCGCGCCATTCAGTGCCGTCGTGATGAATATCTCGGCTGCCTGCAGAACTATTCCGCGTTCGTTGATAATAGCGGTCACGCCGGTATTGGTCGCTCGCACCATATAGCGGCCGGTTTCCAGTGCCCGCATCTGTGAAATCTGCAAATGCTGCTGCGGCCCTATGGAGCGACCGAACCATGCATCATTGCTCACATTTGCCAGCAGGGTCGCTTCCGGTAATTGCTTGATGATCTCCTCGCCAAACACATCTTCATAGCAGATATTCACAGCAACCTTTTGCCCAGCCAGGTTCATGGGCCTTTGATCAAGCCCCCCCCGTGAAAGGTCTGACAAGGGGAATACGTCGGCGACCCAGCCGAACAGGAATTTTAACGGAATAAATTCGCCGAACGGCACCAGATGATGCTTGCGATAGCTCTGCTCGGGAGAGGCGCCAAAGCTGAACATGGAATTATAGTATTCGTTGCCCCCGCCGGGTGTTTCCACCATCCCGATCAGAATATCACCGTCATTCCGCTTTGCATGGCTGGCGAGCTCCGCCAGGTAGCTCGATGGGACTTTGTCACGAAACAGGGGAACAGAAATTTCAGGCGTGATTATCAGCCGGCTATTGCTGCCCAGCGCGAGCCTGGTATACGTGTCCATTGAATTGACGATCTCATCCGCGCGCCATTTCAAATCCTGCGAAATGTTTCCTTGCAGCAGGCTTACCGTTACCCGTTCTCCTTGGGGTTGCGTCCATTGGATATGTTGCAAGCCAAAACCTGTGATCCAGATTGCGAGCAAAGGCAGCAGATAACGGCGGCTGCGAAACTTTTTTTCAAGGAGCAGGGATACCAGAGCGGCGCTTGAAACGAGAATCAGCGAAATGCCGTAGACTCCGAGGATGGGCGCATATCCCGCCAGGGGGCTGGATGGGGCCTGGGAGTACCCGAGGGTCAACCAGGGAAACCCTGTAAACAAGACGCTGCGCAGCCAATCCGATAAACCCCATAGCGCTCCCGCGGCGAGCGCCCAAACGATGGGTGCGGCGATATTCAGTTTCTTCAGCAGCCAGCCCACCAATGCGGGAAATAATGAGAGATAGGCGCATAGAACAAACAATGAGATCACGGCGGCCGCCATGGGCATTCCGCCAAAGTCATGGAGGCTTACGTAAATCCAGGTCACGCCCGCGCTGAACATGCCCATGCCGAAGGAAAACCCCAAGGCCGCCGCATGCCCGGATGTGACTGCCCCCCGCCAAAAATGGCATAGCAGGGCAACCGTGAAAACTGGAACGGGGAAAAGGTAAAACGGCGCGAAACCGAGAACGGTAACCGCACCGAGCGCGAAAGAAACGATGGTTTCCGGGCGAAGCTTGATCAATGCGCTTGGTAAACAGTTCTTATGGCTATGCCCTCAGGCTTATCCCTCCTTAATACCTGTTAAGCTGGCCGAGAGTTTAAACGAGCAATCCAGCGAGAGGTAAGCAGGCCAGCCGAAGAGGAGAGATCTGCGTCAGGCGGTATCAGGAACAGCCCAGACAGGCGAAGAATTACGAGTTGGCAGTACCAGTTGAAAAGTTGAGCCAACACCGACCTTGGATTCAACCCTCAATTCGCCACCCAAAAGTTTAGCGGCGTGCGTGGCAATGCTCAACCCCAACCCAACTCCTGGTTTTCCGTACGTATCGCCACGTTTGAAAGCCTCGAACAGCTTGGTCAGGCTTTCGAGCGGGATGCCGGGGCCCTGATCGCTAATGCTGAATATCCACACGGCAACGCCACTGTCGGACGTGTTACCCGCAGAGATATTTATTGCACCCGTTGAGCTGTATTTTACCGCGTTACCGAGCAAGTTCTGCAAAACGAGCGTCAGCAATCTTTCGTCGCTTGAGACTTTTGCGCCATCAGGTACTTCCACCCGCAGTTCCAATCCTTTCAGTTGTGCTTCGTACTGCCATTGCTGGCTAACCTCTAGCAGCAATTGAGACAGATCCACAGTATGTATATCGAGATTAGCGGAGCCATGCCGCAACTGCTCCGCCTCCAGCAGCCTATCCATTCCAGCCGTTGTTCGCAAGATGGCTCGCTTGACAGATTCGATACCTGCCACGGTTTCCACATACTCCGGCGCCTTCACCAGCTTTGC
>DASSHJ010000083.1:0-4701 GCA_035692965.1 Nitrosospira sp.
ACCTGTCCGCAACACAACACCTCGCCCAACGCATTCTGTCAACCCTGAGTCGTCAGCAAGAGTATGCCTATCGGCCCAGGAGATTCCGTGCTCCGGCGTATTCCCGGAAGCAGCAAATGGGAAGGTCGGCGTGAAAAATCCGTCAGCTCCAACAGCCTGCCCCGGATCGCCATTGGAAGATAATCGCATGGGAGCTTGCGTTCCACGTCTACGGCTATCGTCGGCCCATCCCTCGGAGAATATCACACACCTCTCCTTTTCGATCCTTCATGCTCGCAAAAAAGCGATGCTAACTGCGACTGCGTGGTGGAAGTCAGCCAGATTTAACTAAACTAAACTTATTTGAACAGCATCGCTTTTCAGTCTGGCAGCCCGGCAAGCTCCTTCAATTCGAGGGGGCTTATACTTTAAGACGTCTCGCATCGTTGGCATCTGGGCGACCCTGATTTATTGTGCTGCCGGCCTGCACCTGGAGAAAAAGCAATGATCACAATACAGCACCTACTCAACAAGATACGCTGGGATACATCCTACGGAAAAGGTGAGTTCCAGATCGGCTACTACGATCGTGTCGAACAAAAAATCCACAAGGTGCCATTAAACAATGTACACCTTACTAAAGATGACCACTTTTTCTTTCATGTCGCGGAACCCGACGGCGTCGTTCACGAAGTGCCCTTCCACCGGGTCAAGGAAGTTTACAAGAATGGCAAGTTGATCTGGCACAGGGAACATTAAGAACGTCGAAGGAACAAAACCTGGAATACTGCCCGGAACAGGAAAGGATCCGTTCAAAGGTAGTTGGGATGCTGGCAGGGTTGAAGATACTCTTCGGCGCCTTGTTGGAGTACTGCTCACATACTTGTTCACCGGCCTTGGCCTCGAATCTGGTTGTTACGATTGTTACATTTGTCCCTGTTACGCTTATCTCTTCTATTTAATAAACCTCAGCCACGCCTCAACGGCTGCCTCAAAATCGTCAATTGGAACGTTGACCGGTTGCTCTGGCTCTTCTTCATAATCTTCCCCGATTTCGACCCGATCCGGAAATATGTGAAGAGAATAAGCATTTCCGAAGCGTTCCCATGAATCGATCTGCCCCGATTTGACCTCGTCCGTTTTTTGAAGCAATTCCTTTGCCCATGCCGGACTTTTCTGGATATCGACTGCAAGGTAAGCCGCTATAAGGTCATGAGCAGGATTCCCATTCTTGCGTCCACGCCAGGTAAAGCGTTGCGCATTCATTGGCGAATGGGAAATGCCGTGTTGATCCTGTTATCCCTTGCAGGAGCAAAGCCAATCAGAAAAGACTCTCCATTGTTTGTACAGTAATCGGATAACATTTCTTTCGAGTCAAAATCCGGCCTGTTTTTGCCACATTTCACCCAGGATGGAGAACCTGCCGGGCAATTGAGTTCCGGATTCGCGGAAGCATGAGAAATGGATTTCAGAATCTGCTCCGCTGTGCAGCCGTCGGGAAACATCGTGGAAAATTTGCTCCTGCCGGGATAATTCCTATGTGACCATTTGCCGGTGTATATGCCTGCTGCATTTGGCCGGTCCTGCATCGTAAAATTGCTTACAGTTGGGGGGTTCAAGCCTTGGGGGCGGGAATGAAACCCCTTGGGATGACCGCCCTTCCATTCCCCACAAAAAACATGCTTCTGGTTGACCTGCAGACCGTTGTCAAGCCTTGCCCACTGGGCAAGACCTGTGCAATCCACCTCCGCCGAAGCAAAAAGCGGCATCAGCCAAAAAACAGATGCCGCAGGAAAGACAAGAAACGGCATCCTCATCCGAGGGTCATGCAGCGAGTTATTCCTTCATCCATACAGGAGCTATTCCTTCATCCGGCTCATAGCCAAGCCTGCCTTTCAGGCGGGTAATTCTAAAAAAGAATGCTTTTCATTCCATATTCGCGCAAAAGCACCCCTTCGAACGTAATACAATACTGCTGAGTTGCCAAATTGACAACTGTCCGGGATAACCTCTACGTTTCCCCTCGATAAAAAGGGCCTTTCTCTCATTCTTGCCCTTTTTAATTCCGTAAGCTAAACAACCGGAGTTTTAAACATGTCTCTAGCCAACGCTTACGAGCAGTACATGCTCGAACTCGTTAACGCCGAGCGTGCCCGCGCTGGCGCACAACCCCTCGCTTTGGATGGCGATCTGAACGAAGCAGCCGAGAATCACAGCGCCTGGATGATCGCAACCGATACTTTCTCTCACACCGGGACAGGCGGATCGAATCCCGGCGCCCGCATGACGAACGGAGGTTATGCGTTCAGCGGCTCCTGGGCCTGGGGAGAAAACATCGCCTGGATGAGTACCCGTGCTCCCGCAGGCCTGCAGAATGAAGTGGAACAAATGCACAACAATCTGATGAACTCTCCCGGTCACCGCGCGAACATACTTAACCCTAACTTCCGCGAAATTGGCATCGGCCTTGAGGTCGGACAATATGGCAGCTACGAGGGAGCATTTGTCACGCAAGACTTTGCTCGTTCCGGCTCAAATTCTTTTCTGACCGGCGTTATGATGCGCGACCTGGACGGTGACAAGCGCTACGACTTGGGCGAAGGACTAGGCAATTTTACTGTTAACGCGCGGAATAATGCGACCGGGGCGATAGCAATGACGGCCACGAACCCTGGTGGGGGTTATGAACTTGAACTCCCCAGCGGAAGTTACACAGTTGTTTTTTCCGGCAGCGGATTCGCCAAGACAACGAAGCAGGTAAGCATCGGAACGGTGAATGTAAAGCTGGATCTCATCAATCTTGCCGCAAGCAATATTACGCCCTCGGTTTCGCAAGTTCAAACGATCTCTGGCACCTCGGGCCCAGACGTTTTGAGCGGAACGCCTGCCCACGATGTTATTTCGGGCCTGGGCGGGGACGACGTCCTGTATGGTAACAGGGGTAATGACAGGCTCTATGGCGGCGACGGGAACGACAAGCTCATTGGTGGCCTGGGTGCAGACACGATGAGCGGAGGTGCGGGTAATGACCAGTATTTCATAGATAACCTTCAGGATCAGATTATCGAGGGCCCTGGTGGCGGCACAGACCTTGTTTACACCATCTTCGACACATACACATTGCCCGGGAATCTGGAAAACCTGTCGACGACCACCACGGGCAACCGCAGTTGGACAGGCAACGAGCTTAATAACTGGATTGAGGGCGGTAATGGAGCGGATACGCTGATCGGGCTGGGCGGGAATGATCGACTCAACGGGCTAGGCGGCAACGATACGCTCAAGGGTGGCGCAGGGGCGGATAAACTGGATGGAGCTCTGGGCGCGGACAGGTTGGAAGGCGGTACGGGCAATGATATTTTCGACTTCGATAGCGTGAGCGAAAGTGGCCTTACGCCAGGCACCCGCGATATTGTGGTTGATTTTGTGGTCGGGCAGGACAAGCTCGATCTGTCAGCAATAGACGCAATCGCCGGATCGGGAGATAAGGCATTCTCACTCAGTGGCGCCAATAATTTCACCGGAGCCGGGCAATTGCGCTGGGTCAACAGCGGTACGAATACAATCATCGAAGGCAACATAGACAACGATCTCTCTGCTGACTTCCAGATTATGCTCATCGGTAATCACGTGTTGCACCTGACCGATTTTGTTCTCTGAATCGCATTGCCGCGCGAGCCTGCCCTTCTTGGTCGAGAGGTTGAGCGGCCTTCATCTGGATAAGTGAACGGCTTACGCTCGTGCATGCCAAAACGAGGGAAGCAGCTGAAAAATCGCTGCTTCCCTTTTTCTTCCATTTCACTCATGCAATACCTAAAGGCACTTTGCGGAAAAGCGACGGCTGGGGACGCTTCCCGAAGGCCCGTTCCTTCATATGCTTCCCAGGGTGATTTAAAAACTGGCCGAGGGACGATCCTCTGGCAAGCGTAACGGACAGGAGTCCTGGGGATGACCTTCGCTTATCCGCACAACTGGCGCATTGCTCCGCATGAAGCGATAGGCGTCCAGGAACGCCTGCGTTCGCTGGTTGAGACATCCGACCGCTTCCCCGCGCTGCATCACGTCGCCGGGGTTGATGTTTTTTTCGACGCTCGATGTAGATTCATGCGTGCAGCAGTGGCTGTGCTTTCTTTTCCCACCCTCGAGCTCATCGCGTCTGCAACCGCGCAACGCGCCGTGGAATTTCCCTATATCCCCGGCCTGTTTGCCTTCCGCGAGCTGCCTGCCGTGCTGGACGCGCTGGCGCAACTGCAGACGCAGCCGGACCTCATCCTTTATGATGGCCATGGGATTGCCCACCCTCGGCGCTTCGGCATTGCCAGCCATCTGGGGGTGTTGGTCGACCGCCCCACCGTAGGGATAGGCAAAACGCGTCTTATTGGACGCGAAGTTGAACCGCCGAGGGAACGAGGGAACTGGGTTGCGCTGAAGGATGGTGAAGAAGTGATTGGAGCGATCGTACGCACGCAGACCGGAGTGAAACCGATTTATGTGTCCATTGGCCACCGCGTCAGCTTGGCGGCCGCGGTTCAGGTTGTACTCGCCTGCACAACCAGGTACCGGCTGCCCGAAACCACTCGTGAGGCACACAGGCTCGCCTGCGCATATCAGTAGCCGGGGAGCATTCGAAGAGAACGTCAGGCTGGCGCTGAAAATGCGCAGCGACGCGTTTCTCTTTCACGTACTACCCTGAACGGAACAATTAACAGGGAAGCGCTACTT
>DASSHJ010000084.1:0-2993 GCA_035692965.1 Nitrosospira sp.
TGCATAGGCGGCGCGCGCCGTGACGAGGAGAAGGCACGGGCGAAGGAACGAATATTTTCGTTCAGGGATGAATTCGGCCAATGGGATCCGAAGAATCAGCGTCCGGAACTGTGGGATCTCTACAACACCCGCGTTCATCCGGGGGAGAACATTCGTGTGTTTCCTATCAGCAATTGGACCGAACTCGACGTCTGGGAATACATCGCCCGCGAGGAACTGGAGGTTCCGAACATCTATTTCGCCCATACCCGCGATGTAATCAGGCGCGGTAGCGGCCTCCTACCGCTGTCTTTCCTGGTACAGCCCAAGGAAGGGGAGCAGGTGGAAAATCTCATGGTTCGTTTCCGCACTGTGGGCGACATGAGTTGCACCTGCCCCGTGGAGTCGAGTGCGGTCAGCGTTGGAGAAATCATTGCCGAAACCGCGATCACAAGGATCACCGAGCGGGGCGCAACGCGGATGGACGATCAGACATCTGAAGCATCCATGGAGTTGCGCAAGAAAGAGGGCTACTTCTGAAGCATGCTGCGATCGAAGTCTCGCTGTGGCCATAAAGGTCGCGGTAGAAACCCATTTTCGTTCGGGAATTCGCCATACGAGCACTGAATTCAGGATACCCCATACAGCAGCCTGTCCGTTATTCCTCTGGTTTCACCTTAGCATCACTCGTCGGCAGATCATGAGGATCGGGGGTCTACGATAATGATTGTTCCCGCAGCAGGCGATGTTACGCGACATTCAGGATTTGATGTGACATTCAGGATTTGATAAGAGTTAAGTGAATATAAATGTCAGCTATTGAAAAGATTTCCTTCGATCATACGCAGTTGTTGCGCTTCATAACTGCGGGGAGCGTGGATGATGGCAAGAGCACCTTGATCGGGCGTTTGCTGCATGATTCGAAATCGATTTTCGAAGACCAGTTGAGCGCCATCTCGCATACGTCCCGCCGGCGCGGGATGGAGGCAGTCGATCTCTCCCTGCTTACAGATGGCTTGCAAGCGGAACGTGAGCAAGGGATTACCATCGATGTGGCTTACCGTTATTTTGCCACTCCCAAGCGTAAATTCATCATTGCCGATACGCCCGGCCATGAGCAATATACCCGCAACATGGTGACAGGTGCTTCCACCGCCAATCTTGCCATTATTCTCATTGACGCGCGCAAAGGCGTACTGACGCAATCGCGGCGTCATGCCTATCTCGCGAGCCTCGTTGGCATCCCTCACCTGGTGGTTGCCGTCAACAAAATGGACCTGGTGTCCTATTCACGCGAGGTATTCGATCGTATCTGCGCAGACTTTGCCTCCTTTGCCGAAGGCCTCACGCTGCGCAACATCGCATATATTCCGTTGTCCGCGCTGCACGGCGACATGGTGGTCGAGCGCGGGGATAATCTCGGCTGGTATCAGGGTCCAACACTGATGGATCTGCTGGAGAACGTGCCTATTGATCACGACATCAATCTTGAGGATTTCCGATTTCCCGTTCAGTGGGTTTGCCGTCCTCAAACCGAGGAGCTGCATGACTTCCGTGGCTACATGGGACGTATCGATTCCGGCTTCATCAATGTAGGGGATGAGGTGAAGGTGCTGCCTTCGGGCCTCACCTCCCGCATCAAGGAGATTGTTACGTATGACGGCTTCCTTGATCAGGCTGTCGCGCCGCAATCCGTGACGCTTACGATCGAAGATCACCTGGACATCTCACGGGGGGACATGTTGGTAAAAGCGGCTGAAGCTCCACAGGTCACGCGGGAGTTTGAGGCAATACTGTGCTGGCTATCCGAGCACAGCCTCGACCTCACCAGGAAGTATCTCATCAAGCAAACCACGAGAACCGTCAGGGCGCTGGTCTCCCGCATCGGCTATCGCGTGGACGTCAATACCCTCGAGCGTGAACCGGTGGAGACACTGAAAATGAATGATATCGGCAGGGTGGGCTTCAAGGTGCAGCAACCTCTCGTCTGCGATCCCTATCCGCGCAATCATGCGACCGGCAGCTTCATCGTGGTTGACGAAATCAACAATAACACCATTGCCGCAGGAATGATTTGTGCGCCGGAAAGCTGATCTGGCGGTAATCCGACTACTGGATATCGATTTCTGCATATCGCGTTTCACGGGCGTCGACAAGGCTATCGGCCTCGCGGCTTTTGCATTTTTGCTTCCTGAACGGCCTTGAGACAACCTGCCAGAGAACGGATATTCCGGAAGCAGTCAGAACTTTAATCACAGTTTTGCTCTAACGCATCGATAGCGACTTTTTGACTTACCCTTTTGACTCACCCTTATCCGCGACAACCATCATGACAAGTCAATCATCGGTTCCACCTTCTGCTTCAACAGCTGCGGTGATGTCCCCCCCGCTTGGATTCGGCGTGGCTTTCGCCGACCTGTATCGCCGCGAGGGGCTGGTCAGGCTGGATCGGGCTTTCCTGCATTTCCTGCAGGAGGGAGAGCCTGCTCTTCGAGCCCGTCTCGACCATGCGCGTGCCAACCCTGACAATCTGGACCGCAAGGCGGAAGCCGCCCTGCTGATTGAAGTTGCTCCGTGGATGGAAGATTTCATTGCCCGGTTGTTTGGCATCGAGAAGGAGGTTGCCGAGCTTGCTGCGCGTCACCACGCGCTTGCTCCGCTTTATTCCTGCAAGCGGCAGTTTGTTCAGAGGCGGGCAATGAACAAGGTAAGCGATGCGGAAGCAGCGTCGGTCGACGGGCTGGCGCTGGAACAAGTATTGTCTGCCGAATTTCAGTCACCTTTTTCCGAACTGGCTTTTGCCAACCACGTGACAAACTGGCTATCGGACGAGAGCGCGAACGAAGAGCGGCTTAAGGCGGCCCTTCGCTATGCCGCCTGGGCGCTGAAAACGCCGGAAGGACGGGAGCGCAACCGGGACGGGGTATTGTTCAAGGCGCCTGCGAAGCTGGATTTCCTCAATCTATTGGATACTGATAGCGACAGCTCTGCCGGTTATACAGTTCACCGCCTTC
>DASSHJ010000085.1:0-3432 GCA_035692965.1 Nitrosospira sp.
CTTGACGTCATAGTGGAAAATTTTTCCGTTGGTGAAAAGCACTTGGGTCAATTGGAATTATTGGCGAACCATCAGGAACAGAACTGGCGTATCGAAAAACTGCACCTGGTCACTGCCGATAGTTCCCTATCAATAAAAGGATTATGGGACAGGCCGGAAAAACGTGAAGACGCATCGCGCATACAAGCCACACTTTTCCTGGAGTCGAATGATATTGGAAAATTCCTGACGCGCCTCGGCCTTCCGGAACGCATCAAACGCGGCAGAGGAAGGCTTGAGGGAAGCTTTTCCTGGAATGGCGTGCCCCAATCAATCGACTATGCGACGCTGACCGGCAGTTTCAGGATTACCGCCCGGAACGGCCAGTTTCCGAAATTTGAGCCGGGAATCGGACGGCTGTTCGGAATTTTTGATCTAAGAGCCCTGCCCCGCAGGATAATACTCGATTTTCACGATATCTTCAGTGAAGGCTTTGGTTTTAACGAAATCTTGGCGGATATAAAGGTCAACCGCGGTATTGCGGCCACGAATGATCTGGTCATCGAAGGGCCCGCGGCAAGGATAATGATGACCGGCAGGATAAATCTGGAGGAGGAAAGCCAGGACCTCCACATGAAAGTTGTCCCCTCCCTTGGATTGGCAACCCCGGTGGTAGGCGTTGCTTCGCTGATTGTAAG
Organism: Nitrosospira sp.; assembly: GCA_035692965.1. Taxonomy (GTDB): domain Bacteria; phylum Pseudomonadota; class Gammaproteobacteria; order Burkholderiales; family Nitrosomonadaceae; genus Nitrosospira. The sequence goes on from DASSHJ010000085.1 coordinate 678, forward strand.
CAAAGCGCTGCAAAAACCAGCTTCACCCAATGAATACCATATTACCGGCGAGTGGACCGATCCGTTGGTTACCAAGATCGCGGGACGGGCGGCCCGCCTCGACGAACGCGATTAACTTCCCCTGGACGCCCCGGCCAGCCCCTGTTTTCAAGAAAAGCAAGCGGGTAAGAACGAAAGCGGAGGCGTCATGTCTACCCTTTCACCTTGAAGTATGAGAAGCTTTGCCTCTGCCTGTTTCCTTTGTCTGTAAAAACGGACTTCTTATAGCATGACGGAACCCTTATCGCAGATTTGCACAGACCGGAATAAATCGTGACTACGCTAAAAGATCCGAGTACTTGCATATCCGCGATATCCAGCGAAGGAAAACCTGGTCCCGTGCGTGTGGCCGCCATACAAATGACCGCAGGTCCTGATATCGGCGCTAACCTGACGGAAGCAGAGCGCCTGCTTGACGCCGCCGCTTCTCGCGGAGCACACCTGGCTGCACTTCCTGAATATTTCTGCCTGATGGGAATGAAGGATTCTGACAGGCTTGCCGCGCGGGAAGAAGATAACTGCGGACCCATACAGCAATTCCTCAGCGAAACCTCTAGACGTCTCGGACTTTGGATCATCGGCGGTTCAGTTCCCCTGGCGGCCCTGAGGCACGATAAGATACGAAACAGCTGCCTCGTTTATGATAACGAGGGAAAGCGGGTTGCTCGTTACGACAAAATGCATCTGTTTGGCTTTGAGCTTGGCGCCGAGCGTTATGCCGAAGAAGAAACGATCGAAGCGGGCTCCGGAGTCGTTGCCCTTGAATCCCCTTTTGGCCGCATCGGTCTCTCCATTTGTTATGATCTCCGTTTCCCGGAGCTTTACCGTTCGATGGGTAAAGTGGACATCATTTTCGCTCCAGCGGCTTTCACGGCAACCACCGGAAAGGCGCACTGGGAAACCCTCATTCGTGCCCGGGCGATAGAAAATCTCGCATACGTGGTCGCGCCAGCTCAGTCCGGACGGCATTCGAACGGGCGGGAAACGCATGGGAACAGCATGATTGTCGACCCATGGGGAGTAGTGCTTGATCGGCTCGCTGATGGAGCAGGGGTGGTGATCGCAGATATCAATCCCGAGTATCAGGCAAGCCTGCGCAACAGTTTACCCGCATTGAGGCATCGAATCCTGCATCACTGTTGATCCTGAACCCTTTAGTCCGACCCTTTCCGACTTCTTGCCAATTGCTTTCATTTAAAGACTGATCATGACTACATCCCAAATCATCCAGCCCGCCGATCTTTTTTCCACTGCCAACAATTGTTTGCTCACGCCATACGAGATCGATACGGCGGCACTACAGAACGTATTTGGAGAAATACTTACGCACCGCGTCGAGTATGCCGACATCTATTTTCAGTATAACCGGGCGGAAGGCTGGGCCCTAGAGGAAGGTATCGTCAAATCGGGGAGCTTCAATATTGAGCAGGGCGTCGGCGTGCGTGCGGTGAGCGGTGACAAGACCGCTTTTGCCTACTCGGATGATATCAGCATGCCCGCGCTCGTTTCTGCTGCGCAAGCCACCCGCGCGATTGCCCGGGACGGCGCCAACCGGTCGGTCCCGGCAGTCAGGCGCAGCAGGGGGCGAGAGCTTTATCTTCCCCACGATCCGATCTCGAGTCTCAAGGACACGGAGAAAGTTGCGCTGCTCGAGAAACTTGAAGGCTATGCGCGTGCCCGTGACAAGCGCGTGATCCAGGTTATGGCATCGCTTTCCGGCGAATATGAAGTCGTGCTGATTGCGCGCAGCGACGGCCTCCTGGCCGCCGATGTCCGCCCCCTGGTGCGGCTTTCGTTACAAGTGATCGCCGAAGAGAACGGTAATCTTGAGCAAGGGGTTGCCGGAGGAGGAGGACGCTTTGATTATGGCTATTTCACCGATGAGTTGCTGCGCGATTATGCTGCAAAGGCAGTGGATCAGGCCCTTGTGAATCTGAGGGCAAAGCCCGCGCCAGCCGGAACCATGACGGTGGTGCTGGGCGCGGGTTGGCCGGGAATACTTTTGCATGAGGCGATCGGGCACGGACTGGAAGGTGATTTCAACCGTAAGGGAAGTTCTGCATTTTCCGGACGGATCGGCGAGCGTGTAGCGGCAGAAGGCGTAACTGTAGTGGATGATGGCACGCTTGCACGACGACGCGGTTCACTGAACGTGGATGACGAGGGGAATCCAACTCAGTGCACGGTACTGATCGAAAATGGCATTCTCAAGGGCTATCTTCAGGACAGCTTGAACGCCCGGCTGATGAATGTTCCGGTCACAGGCAACGCGCGACGGGAATCATTTGCCCATGTGCCCATGCCGCGCATGACAAATACTTATATGCTGAATGGGGACAAGACACCGGAAGAAATCATTGCGTCGGTCAAGCACGGGTTATACGCGGTGAATTTCGGGGGTGGCCAGGTCGATATCACAAGCGGAAAATTTGTCTTTTCCGCGGCTGAGGCCTATATGATCGAAGACGGGAAAATCTCCTACCCCGTGAAAGGCGCGACGCTCATCGGTAACGGCCCGGACGTGTTGACCCGTGTATCGATGATCGGCAATGATATGTCGCTTGACCCTGGCGTGGGGACATGCGGCAAGGAAGGTCAAAGCGTGCCAGTGGGTGTGGGACAACCAACCCTTCGTATCGACGGACTGACGGTTGGAGGGACTGCCTAGCCCTTATTGAACGCTTGCATTCTCGATACGGGTACCAGCCAGCCTGTC
>DASSHJ010000086.1:0-3358 GCA_035692965.1 Nitrosospira sp.
TGGTCAACAATAGTTGCGGTGATTGTCGTAACGATCATGGTGCAGCTTGGCAACTGGCAGCTCTCCCGTGCCAGGGAAAAGGAGTCGCGGCAGGAACAGCTCGACGTGCTCTCCCGGCAGCCTGCGGTAACAATTCCTCCTACTCCCGTCAAGCTGGAGGATTTTCAGTACAGGAAGGTGGAAGCAAGCGGTTTTTACGTACCGGATCACACGATCTATCTCGATAACAAGATTTACAGAGGGGCAGCGGGCTACCACGTTATAACCCCCCTGAGGATAGGCGGCAGCGACATGCATGTCCTGGTCAACCGCGGGTGGGTGGCGGCAAATCGGGACCGAAGCAAGCTACCCGAGGTACCGACACCTGACGGTCCGGTTGATATTTCGGGAGTGGCGACGACGGCGACGCAAAAGACACTGGAGCTGTCAGATGAGCTTGTATCAGGCAGGGTCTGGGAAAACCTGAATCTCGAACGCTATCGTGCTGCAACAGGCCTCGCCCTTCAGCCTGTAATGATTTTGCAGCAGGACGATGTCAAGGACGGGTTGATCCGGGAATGGCCCCGACCGGACATCGGGATCGGGAGGAATCTCGGTTACGCGCTTCAGTGGTTCGCGATGGCAGCCGCAGTATCGATTATTTATCTGGTGTTAAGTGTTAAACGAGAGCGAACAGGCAGCTAACAGGAAGAAGAACAGGCGGACGCTGATCTTGTTGGTGGTCGTGATGGTTGCACCGATAGTTGCGTCTTATTTGCTTTATTTTTCAGACGTAAGACCAGGTAGCGTCAACTATGGAGAGCTGCTGGAGGTGAAACCGCTGACGGGCAATGCTTTAAACCAGTCGGATAAAACCATTTTCCGGATACGGCAGCTGCGGGGCAAATGGGCACTCATCTCGGTAGATTCGGGGCGATGCGACGAAATGTGCCGCAAGAAGCTCTACTATATGCGGCAGGTTCGAACCATTCAGAACACTGAAAAGGAAAGAATAGAGCGGGTATGGCTGATCGACGACGATCAGACACCCTCGGCGGACGTACTTAAGGAGTATCCCGGAATTTGGTTGATCAACGCCAAGGATAGCGACCTGCTCAAGGAATTACCTGCAAAAGAATCTATTCATGATCATATTTATGTCGTCGATCCGATCGGGAATCTCATGATGCGCTTCCCGAAAAACCCGGACCCGGCGCAAATGGCAAAAGATATAAAGCGCTTGCTAAAGGTATCCCAGCTTGAGCATGCGATGGGAACTGACAAGAGGCACTAACGGAATCGGCATTGCGAGAGACCCCTCTTGCGAGAGCGATAGCTAAAGAATGTATCGGTAGTTGCAGAACGAAAATCCTGCAATGAAACAAAGGAGATAAAAGCATGGCTACGACCAGTATTGTTTCGCAGCAAACCGCCTCCCGTGTGCAACAGTTTTATCGTCTGACGAAGCCCAGGGTGGTTTCGCTGATCGTGTTTACGGCCGTTATTGGCATGTTTCTGGCCGTACCCGGGGCTGTTCCCCTGGATAAGCTGATATTCGCGACCGTCGGTATCGCTTTTGTAGCGGGCGCCGCCGCGGCGGTAAACTGCCTGGTGGAGCAAAAGATCGACTCTGTCATGGCGCGAACACGCGGCAGGCCCCTGCCGCGTGGTACGGTGACTTCGCCCGAAACGCTGTTCTTTCTCGCACTGCTCGGGGGCACGGGCTTGCTGATGCTGCACCAGTTGGTCAATCCGCTGACCATGTGGCTGACTTTGGGTACCTTTGTTGGATATGCAATCATCTACACCGTATTGCTGAAACCGATGACGCCTCAGAACATAGTCATAGGGGGAGCCTCAGGTGCAATGCCGCCAGTGCTGGGTTGGGCGGCAATGACAGGTGAAGTTTCCTCTGATGCCCTACTTCTGTTCCTGATCATTTTTGCATGGACCCCGCCCCATTTCTGGGCATTGGCGCTCTACCGCAAGCTCGAGTACGCAAAAGTCGGCATGCCGATGCTGCCTGTTACGCATGGCGATAAATTCACTCGCCTGCATGTCCTGCTTTATACCTTCATACTCATTGCGGTAACGTTGATGCCCTACGCGACGCAAATGAGCGGGCTCATTTATCTGATCGGCGCCGGGGTGCTCGATGCGGTATTTTTGTATTACGCAATAAAAATCTATGTTGACTATAGCGATCAGCTTGCGAGAAGGACATTCCGCTACTCGATTCTATATCTCGCAGCGCTATTTGCCGTACTGTTGATCGATCACTACATCCGTTTCTAAGTGTTCCGCGTTCTCGGCGAGGGCTGGCGGGCAGTCGTATTGGGAGCGGCGGTAATGTTTATCGCTGCCTGCGGAAATACCTCTACGCCTCCGTCAACCCCAGCCTTTGCTTCCACCGATATTACTGGTGTTCAATTTGGCAAGGGATTCACGCTCATCGATCACAATGGCGTGGTTCGAAGTCTTTCAGACTTCAGGGGAAAGGCCGTAGCGCTCTTTTTCGGCTACACCCATTGCCCGGACAAGTGTCCGGCGACAATGGCCCAGGTTGCGGCCGCCCTGGAAAAACTTGGACCGGCCGCCGGGCGCGTGCAGGTTTTATTTGTCACCCTCGATCCAGAGCGCGATACTCCCTCCGTTTTAAAGCAATACCTCTCCGGTTTCAATCCCCGGTTCCTCGGGCTTTATGGGGACGATGAGACCACCCAAGAAACTGCCAGCCAGTTTAAAGTCTTTTCTCAGAGGCAGGGTGCCGAGTCTTCCGGCGACCATACCGTGGATCATTCCACTGGAGTCTATATTTTTGATCCCCAGGGGCAGCTTCGCCTGTACGCCAACGCGATAAGCGACGGTGGCGACGCCCTTGCGCGGGACCTGGCTCAATTGCTAAAGGCAGCCGCTTGACCAAATTGCGCTGCATCACGTTCCCGCATGCCCTCATGGAAACATCTTCCCTGGATTCAGAATATTTTCCGGATCGAATACCTGCTTGATACCTTTCATCAGCTTCATTGTCGTAGCATCGATCTCCTTCCCGACGAATGCGCGCTTCTCGCTTCCTACGCCATGCTCGCCAGATAAAGTCCCATCCAGCTGGATCACCAGGTCGAATATCTTTTCCAGGCATTGCTCTGCGCGGCGCATCTCTTCGGGAATATCGGGATTCACCAGCAGGTTGACGTGGATATTCCCGTTTCCGGCATGGCCGAAATTCACATTCGCCACCTGAAATTCACGGCTCAAACTGCTCACTTCTTCAAGGAAGCGCGGCAGCATCGATACAGGCACGACTACATCCTCATTGATTTTCTTCGGGGCGATATCCCTTAATAGCGGCGATAGGGTTTTACGAGCGCGCCAAAGC
>DASSHJ010000087.1:0-2124 GCA_035692965.1 Nitrosospira sp.
CGCGGGCAACGCAACCGGCGTTTTGATCTCGATATTCCATAAAATGCCCGGAAAGCGTTCGAGTGCTTCCTCCAATGTAGGTATTTCATGACCTGATATTTTTTCAATTTCGGCTCGAGTAAGCTCGGCCACCGGCTCGCCCGTTCGGGTAAGCCGATCATGTATCAATACCGGCAGACCGTCGCGGCTGAAGCGCACATCCGTTTCAATCCCGTTGGCCCCTATTGATACGGCTGCTTCGAATGCCGCCAAGGTATTCTCGGGAACCATGGCATGATAGCCGCGATGAGCAATCAGCAGCATTGGCGAATTGGAAACTTGCTGTAAGCGCCTAAACCATTGGCTCGTTTGCAAGCTGCATGCATAACCGCGCGCATCACTTGATATTTGTGCGAATGAACCTATCCAGTTCGTCAGCCCATTCCTTGCGCACAAAAATGAGACCCTGATTATGCCCGCCCTGTAGCTGCAGAAACTGCTTTGGCTCAGGGGCAGCCGCGTATAACGCCCGGCCCTGCACATATGGGACGATTTCATCCTCCGGGCTATGCGCAATGAACACAGGGCATGAAACGGACTTCAGCGACTTCAGCGTGTCGTATTCGAAGCGGGACAAAAACCTTACTGGCAGGATAGGGAAGAGTTTTGCAGCCATGTCAGGCACTGAGGTAAACGAAGAGGCCAGCACAAGCGCGCCGGGTTTTTCCCGCACGGCGAGCCAGGCGGCAATGGCGCCTCCCAGTGATTCCCCAAACAATATGATTCGCTCCGGAGGGATATTTCTGTATTCAGTCAGGTATTGCCAGGCGGCCTCTGCATCGAGATAAGTCCCTTGCTCCGAAGGTGTTCCGCTGCTGGCGCCGTAGCCCCGATAGTCGATAATAAAAGTGCTGTAGCCCAGCGAGTGGAACATCGAAAGGTAGTCCATGCGGTGAGAAATATTGCCGGCGTTTCCGTGAAGAAACAGCACGGTTCGACTTGCACCAGGAGCAGGCACGAACCAGCCCTGGAGTGTTTCACCATCGGAGGTGTCGATTTCCACCGCCTCGTAATCGAGCCCTACAGCATCGGGAGTTGCAACAATGTCTCGCCCGGTTTCAGGATAATAGAGAAGGCTCGGTTGGGCGAAATAAACAACGGCTGCGAAAGCGAGATAAGCGATCGGAGCCAGAACGGATGAAATGAGTAGCATGCTCACGTTGAAATGGAGTTGGATTGGTATTTGATCCAGGCCCGGGAATTGGTGAATCCGGCGGGCTCAAAGTTATAATACGCAACTTTCAACCAGGAACAGGAGCATAATGAATCTCGACCGGGTTAACTCTGGCAGCGACGTCCCTAACGATTTCAACGTCATCATAGAAATACCGATGAATGCCGATCCCATCAAGTACGAGGTGGACAAGGAGACAGGCGCGATGTTCGTGGATCGCTTCATGTCGACGTCGATGCACTACCCCTGCAACTACGGCTATATTCCTCATACCCTGTCTGAAGACGGCGATCCGGTTGACGTTCTGGTAATTTCTCCCGTCCCTCTCATTTCCGGCGTGGTGGTGCGCTGCAGGCCGCTCGGAATGCTCCAGATGAGTGATGAAGCGGGTGAAGATGCCAAGGTCCTGGCGGTGCCCATCGACAAGCTCTGCAATCTTTATCTCAATATAAAATCTTATGAGGACCTGCCCGAGCTGGTACGTTCCCAGACCGCGCATTTTTTCGAGCACTACAAAGACCTGGAACCCGGCAAATGGGTAAAGATCAACGGATGGGCTGGCGTCAAGGAAGCAAAAGCCGAGATTGAAGGCGGTGTCGCGCGCTACAAGTCGGCGAAGAAGAAGCCAATGTTCTAAGACTGGGTTTTAGCCAAGCTTAATTGAACGATTGAAAGCAAGAGTATCAGAATGAGCTGGCTTGAGCCAATAAAACTGGAGGGAAGCGTTGTAACACTTGAGCCACTCGAAATGGACCACGTAGAGCCTCTGAAGGCTGCGGTAGCGGATGGCGAGTACTGGAAGCTATGGTTTGCCAATGTCCCCTCTCCGGATCAGATGGAAAACTATGTGACCAAGGCCATCGAAAATGCAAAAAGTGGAGATCTCGCGTTTGCAGTAAAACTCAATAATA
>DASSHJ010000088.1:0-11997 GCA_035692965.1 Nitrosospira sp.
TGGCCTCGGCGTCCTGCATGTTTTCCATATTTTCGAGATGGGCGTGACGGCGTAAGCGACTCAATATGGGCTTGTCCACTGCGTTATGCTGTTCCAGTTGCCCGAGCAGATTGAGCACCTCCTTCCAGTTCCCGAGCTGCTGCTGGACTTTTATTTCCAGCCATAGGGCAGCCTCAGGCATCCGTTTTTCGACTGAGTGCAGAATCTGCAATACGTGCAGGGCTTCCTCGGAGCGGCCCTCATCAAGGAGAAGTTCTGCTTTGGTCATCAGCCGCAAGGCTGTTTCTTTCGGCGCGTCCGCTTCCGCCAATGCAATAAATTCATCCCGCTCCAAATACCTGCCCTGCTCATGCGCTGCCCGTGCCGCCACTACGGCGTTGAGAGCATTCACAACAGGAGATTCCTTCATTTCCAGTGCTGCCGCAGATGCTTTCTCGGCCTTGTCGTAGCGCCTTTCCAGGAGCGCCTTGAAACCTTCCAGCATCGCTTTATGCGCCTTCTCGCGACGGCGGCGCAGCCGGAACTCACCTACTTCTGCTGGCAACCGTAAAGTCATGGCAGCCAGTCTGACAAAAAAATAGAGGACAAAAAAGGCCAGGAGTAACAGAAGCACCATGAGGTTGAGCGAGAGTTCAATCCGGTAGGGTTGCGCAACAATCAGAATGTACCCATTGTTTTTCGCTGCCAGAGTCGCAGCTACCGCCACCGCAAACAACACCAGCAGCCAGAACGCGGGCTTCATCTGTTTCCCCGGTCTCGCCCCAACCGGTAATTTCGAACTGCATCCAGGCTCGCAGAAATGCGAGGCAATTCGACCCCCACTTCATTCCCCCGTAATTCCCGTAACATTTCAAGGACGCGTATTACAGGCGCAGATTGTGTATCGTAGTACCGCTTTATCCAGTCCGACGCGGTGTCGATATCCGTATTGAAACTGGTTCCGTCCCTTGCCAGAAGCGCGTTCCTCGCGGATAACAGCCGCAGTTTCAGGTTCTCTCGCAGGAAATAAGCCTGCGATGGCGACAGCAATGCAACATCCGGCTTATCCATGTTCTGGATACGCACCAGTTGCTTGAGGTCTTCCCAAGTCTGGCGCACGAATCTTAGCCACGGGTTTTCGGCCGGCGGCTGTTCCCGGGAAACAGGGGGCTCTGGCGGACGAAGCTCCATTGCGAGGGGTAATTTCTCGACCGCGGCCGCCAGGTTGTCGAGGCGGATGCTGATGCCAACAGTGTCGGTGTAAGGCGCGGCGCGCAGGAGGTCCATGTCCGCGGCGAGCACTTTACGTAGTGGAGTGAGCTGAGGCCGGCCGATCCGCTGGAGCCTCGCATCCGCTTCCTGCATTGCAATCAAGGCCGCTTTGACGTTACTTGCCAACTGGAGCTGCTGGTTGGCAATGAGCAGTAACTGCTCTACTTCTTCGAGCGTTGTCTCATCCCGGTTCCGGGTAAGCTCCTGGTATAATTCTTCCAGAGCGAGTTGCTGGCTCTGGGATTCGGCCAGCCTTGCCTCAAGCAACCCAACCTTTGTTTCCGTCCGCCGCCCTGCCTCTACCGCCCCTTTCGCAAGCGCCCGGGATTCCTTGCCGGACGCATCGGCTTCGGCCAGCCTTTTTGCCAGGTCGTGTTTTACTTCCGAAATCTGATCATGAGCCTCATACCATTGCCATGCGAGGAGGAAGGCGAAAAAAACAGCAAGGAACCAGACAGGCGTCGCACGGGCCCGTAGTGTTTTCCATACGCCATCACTCGCCGCCTTCCTGCCTTCCCTGCTTTCCTCCGGATCGGGATTGGTCTCGACCGGTTCGGCTTGGGAACTCATGTTCTCACTGAAAGCGATTTTCGGCCGACGAAACCCGGCCGGAAATATTTTGACAAACCTTCAAGAAGGCCATCATCCCCAGGGGGGGTGAGGACGACATTCGCGCAACCGAGTTTTCCGGCATTTTCGGCGATGCGCTTATGTGAAACGAACATGGGTATCTTCTTGAGCTGCTCATGCGCCGGCTCCCCAAGCATTTCGAGAAAGTTTCGCATGCCTTCGCTGCTCGTCATGATGATCGCTTTCAGATCGCCTTTGGTCAAGGCTCCAAGAACGGGTTCAATATCGCTGTCTGGTTTGACGCGACGATAACATGCGGCGTACTCCACCTTCGCCCCTCGCTCCCTCAGCGTTCGCCCCAGAAGCTCGCGCCCGCCCTCTCCACGGAAAATGACCACCCGCTTTCCGGCGATCGCCTTCAGCTCCGCAAGCTCAAGCAAGGCTTCGCTGTCGAAGCGCGCCCCAGGTACGACGACGTCATCCAGGCCAAACTTTCGAAGCACAGCAACCGTACCCTGACCTACCGCAGCAAACTTGAGTCCCGGAGGTATTTCGCGGTTTGCCCGTATCAGGGTCATCGCGCGCTGAACCGCATTTGGGCTGATGAAAATTGCCAGATCAAACTCGTGAAGACGGCCTATCAACTCGAGCAAGGGTCGACGGTCTGGTATATCCAGGATTTCAAGCACGGGAAACAAGACAACATTCCCACCCGCCGCCTGTATCTTTTCGGAAAGAGCCTCCGCTTGGTGTGGCGGACGTGTGACCAGGATGGAAATCCCGGCCAACGGTTTGATCACGGAAGGCTCACCGGTTCGACCGGTTTGTCGTCCATGGCCCCCAGTATGTCCTGCGCACCCTGCTCCTTCAACCGCCTGGCCAAGTGGACACCAATGTCTGCGCCGCGCTCCGGATTGCCGCTCAGTTCGTCACTGATGATACGCGTGCCGTCCTGGAGAGCAACAAAGCCCCGTAGCCGCAAAAACTCCCCATCGATCTGTCCGAACCCGCCTAGCGGTACCTGGCAACTTCCACCCAAGGTCCGGCTCATCGCCCGTTCGGCTTCCACACACTGGGCAGTGGGGATATGATGCAGCGGCTGCATGAGTTCCACAAGATCAGGTCGGTCAGCAAGGCATTCAATCCCCAAGGCGCCCTGACCCACCGCTGGCAAGCTCTGTTCAGGACTCAGCAAAGCAGTGATACGGTTACCCAACCCCAACCGTTTCAGTCCAGCGGCCGCCAGAATGATGGCGTCAAACTGGCCCTCATCCAGTTTCCGCAAACGGGTCTGCACGTTGCCGCGCAGGGGATGCACTTTCAGGTGCGGAAAGCGGGCGCGCAGCTGGCTCTCGCGCCTGAGGCTGGATGTACCCACGACACTTCCGGCGGGAAGGGCGTCGAGCGCAGGAAAGCGTATGGAAACGAAAGCGTCGCGCGGATCCTCACGTTCGGCAATGGCTGCCAGCACATATCCGGCAGGCATATCCATCGGCACGTCCTTCATTGAATGGACAGCAATGTCGGCGCTGCGATTCTCCAGCGCCTGCTCGAGTTCCTTGATGAATAATCCCTTGCCGCCGATTTTGGAAAGGGATTTGTCAAGAATCTGATCCCCTCGCGTAGTCATGCCGAATATGCTGAATTCGGTTTGCGGGTATAATTCGTGCAGCCGGTCCCGGATGAAGTTCGCCTGCCACAGCGCCAAGGCGCTTTCCCGAGTAGCGATAACAATTTTTGAAGGCATCGATAGATGAGGCATAATTACTTTGAAAAAATCGGGGAATTGCCGCCACCACTCATTTTAGCACGCCTGATGTCAGCCATGACCGGGGAAGGCCCGGTTCGGAAATTGGCATCGAACGGGCTTGGAAAAACAAACTTGTCATGAAAACGCTTGCTTCCGTGAGCGAGAATTTCGGGAAAACCCAGGTGGACGTGAAGGATGATCCTTTACGCGAAGATATCCGCCTGCTCGGGCGGATGCTCGGCGACACGCTGCGCGAACAGGAAGGCGAACCTACGTTCGATCTGGTGGAGAACATACGTCAGACCGCTATCCGGTTCCGGCGCGATCAGGATCCGACGGCCCGGCACGAACTGGAGATGATCCTGAATCAACTCAGCAACAAGGCGACGGTAGCGGTCGTGCGCGCATTCAGCCAATTTTCGCAGCTTTCCAACATTGCCGAGGATATGCATCATAACCGGCGCCGTCGCACCCATCTTCGAGCAGGCTCCCCACCTCAGGCAGGCAGTGTGGCACTCGCTCTGGATCGGGTTTTCGCAAGTGGAAGGGGTAGCGAGGAACTTGCTGCATTTTTCGCGAAAGCCCTTGTGTCTCCGGTTCTGACAGCTCACCCGACCGAAGTCCAGCGCCGAAGCATCCTGGATTGCCAGCTTACCATTGCCCATCTGCTGAACGAGCGCGACCGCATGCAGCTCACGCCAGACGAGCTGCGCAGCAATGAAGAAGGACTGCGCGCCGCGATCCAGATATTGTGGCAAACCCGCATGCTGCGATCGGAACGCCTGTCGGTATACGACGAGATCAAAAACGGGCTGGCCTATTATCATTATACCTTTCTCGCCGAAGTGCCGCGCCTTTATGCCGAAATTGAAGATTTGCTCGAACGGCGGATGGGCTCCAGCGCTCCGCATATTCCTCCATTTCTTCACATTGGCAGCTGGATAGGCAGTGACCGGGACGGCAACCCCTTCGTCACGCATGACGTCATGCTCCATGCGGCGGAGCGGCAGTCAGCCCTTGCGCTTGATTTTTACATGGGGGAGGTGCATCGGATCGGCCGCAGGCTCAGCCTGACGGAGCGCTTGGTGGATGTCGATGACGAATTGGCGGTTTTGGCCGAGGCATCGCCCGACCGTGCTCCAAGCCGTGCGGATGAACCTTACCGCCGCGCTCTCATCGGTATATATGCACGGCTTGCAGCGACCAGCCAGGGCCTCGGCCACGCCATCAGGCAAAGACGGCCGGTTGCGCCCGTCCTGCCATATAAGGAAAGTACTGAATTCGTTCAGGAACTCGATGTTGTCATCCATTCACTGGAGCAACACAAGTTCAGGTTGCTGGCGAGAGGAGAGTTGCGTCACCTGCGGCGGGCGGCGGAGGTGTTTGGATTCCACTTGGCGCCCCTCGATATGCGCCAACATAGCAGCATTCATGAGCAGGTGGTAACGGAACTGCTTGATTATGGGGCCCAGAAACGTTATTCGGAGCTAAGCGAAGCCGAGCGTGTACAACATCTTCTTGCCGAGATTACGACCCCGCGTTTGCTGCGATCTCCCTACCTGGACTATTCGGAGCTTGCGCAAAAGGAGCTGAGCATCCTCGAGGCGGCGGCCGAGATTCAGAAACGTTTCGGGTGCGCTGCACTCCCGAATTATGTCATTTCCAAAACTGATGGCCTGTCGGATATGCTTGAGGTCGCCTTGCTGTTAAAGGAGGTCGGACTGCTAAGGCCCGGAACGCCGCCCCAGCTGGATGTAAATATTGTTCCGCTATTCGAAACGATTGCGGATTTACGCGGTTGCGGGCAAATCATGCATGAGCTTTTTTCCATTCCTTATTACAGGATGCTCCTCGAATCGCGCGGTAACGTCCAGGAGGTGATGCTTGGATATTCCGACAGCAACAAGGATGGTGGCTTCCTTGCCGCAAACTGGGAGCTTTACAAAGCGGAAACCGAGCTCACCAAAGTTTTTGCCAGACACAATGTCGAGTTGCGCCTGTTCCACGGTCGCGGCGGCACCGTAGGCAGGGGAGGCGGTCCCAGCTATCAGGCGATACTCGCTCAGCCACCCGGCAGTGTGAATGGTCAGATCCGTATCACGGAGCAGGGTGAAGTGATCGGCAGCAAATATTCAGATCCCGAAATCGGGCGCCGCAATCTCGAAACCCTGGTTGCCGCCACCATAGAAGCCACCCTGCTGTGTCATGAGACGCTGGGGGCGCGCGGCGACGATTATTATGAGGTCATGGAGGTCCTGGCGCGGGACGCGCTTGCCGAGTACCGCAACCTGGTTTATGGGACGCCCGGGTTTAACCGCTACTTCCGTGAGTCTACCCCTATCCAGGAAATTGCCGGTCTTAATATCGGCAGCCGCCCTCCATCGCGCAAGCAATCCGATCTTATAGAAGATCTGCGCGCGATTCCCTGGGTTTTCAGCTGGAGTGTCAACCGCACCATGATCCCTGGCTGGTATGGCTTTGGCACAGCGGTCGAAGCATTCGTCCAGAGAGAGGGGCGCGGGGAAAAGGGCCTTGCGCTCCTCCAGGAAATGCACCGCACATGGCCGTTCATGCAGACATTGCTTTCGAACATGGATATGGTGCTTGCCAAGACTGATCTGGGAATTGCGTCACGCTATGCCGAACTTGTTTCGGATACGAAGTTGCGCGACGAAATCTTCGGGCGCATACAGGCGGAGTGGGATCGCAGTGTCAAGTGGCTGTTCGCGGTCACCGGCCGTACCGAATTGCTACAGGATAACCCCACGCTCGCGAGAAGTATTCGCAACCGCACTCCCTACATCGACCCGCTTAACCACCTCCAGGTGGAACTTCTGCGGCGATATCGCTCGGGCGATGCGACCGATGCAGTAAAGCGGGCGATCCAGCTCACCATCAACGGCATTGCGGCTGGGCTGAGAAATAGCGGGTAAAAGTGGCGCAATAACGACTGATCCAGGGTCATGCGTTACTGTCGAGGCCGGGTATTCAATTTCAAACTGGGTAAACTCTTGGTCAAGAAACTCTATATCAAGACTTTTGGCTGTCAAATGAACGAGTACGACTCGGAGAAGATGGCCGACGTTCTTCGCGTCGCGCAGCAGATGGAAAAGACGGACAATCCCGCGGAAGCTGATGTCATTCTTTTCAATACTTGTTCAGTAAGGGAAAAAGCGCAGGAAAAGGTGTTTCACGACCTGGGGCGTGTCAGGCATCTGAAAAAGAACAATCCCGATCTCCTCATTGGCGTCGGAGGATGTGTCGCGAGCCAGGAAGGCGGGGAGATTGTGAGGCGCGCTCCCTATGTGGACCTGGTGTTCGGCCCGCAAACCCTGCACCGCCTGCCGCAAATGATCTCCGCGCGCCAAAGCACGGGACGTCCCCAAGTGGATATTTCTTTCCCCGAGATCGAGAAATTCGATCATTTGCCCCCTGCCCGGGTTGAAGGGGCAATCGCTTTTGTATCAATAATGGAAGGCTGCAGCAAATATTGCAGTTTTTGCGTTGTTCCATATACGAGGGGGGAAGAAATTTCTCGTCCCTTCGACGATATACTGGAGGAAATCGCAGGGCTGGCCAGCCAGGGGGTCAAGGAAGTGACATTGCTCGGCCAGAACGTGAATGCCTATCGCGGCATCCTGAGCTACGAAGGAGAGAGCGAAATCGCTGATCTGGCCCTGTTGCTCGAATATATCCACGATATTCCGGGTATCGAGCGCATCCGCTATACCACCTCTCATCCGAGGGAATTCACCCGGCGCCTGATCGATTCCTACCAGAAGTTACCGAAATTGGTTAGCCACGTGCACCTGCCGGTTCAGTCCGGATCTGACCGCATACTGGCCGCCATGAAACGCGGCTACACCGCATTGGAGTATAAGTCCATCATCCGCCGCGTCCGCGCGGTACGGCCTGATATTTCCCTTACTTCGGACTTCATCATCGGATTTCCAGGCGAACGCGAAAGTGATTTTTTGGCGACCATGCGATTGATCGATGAAGTGAATTTCGACGGCTCCTTCAGTTTCATTTATAGCCCGCGGCCCGGCACGCCCGCTGCGGACTTGCAGGATGACACGCCTTATGAGGTGAAACTCGAACGGCTGCAGCGCTTGCAGCAAAAGCTCGATGAACAGGCTCAGGCGATCAGCCAGAGCATGGTCGGCACGGTTCAGCGCATCCTGGTGGAAGGCATATCCAAAAAAAGCGCGGATGAGCTTTGCGGACGCACGGACAATAACCGTATGGTTAATTTCCCCAGCGATCCGGAACAAATCGGACAGTCGATAAGCGTAAAAATCACTCAGGCTTTATCTCACTCATTGAGGGGAGCAATCGAGGAAGCAGTGCGAGTCGAATAGTACGGAAACTATCTTCTTTTCTTGCAAAGAGGGTTTGTCGCTGCCAGAATTAAGACATCGGACCCATCGCTTGCCCTGCCTTTGAAATCCCGCCCCGTCGAACTATCCCTTTCTCCAGCCGATAACCAGCGTCTTGCCAACCTCTGCGGAGTGCTGGATGAAAACCTCAGGCAGATCGAAACGGTACTGGATGTCGCCATTGCGCGCCGCGGCGATCACTTCACCCTTCGGGGCGATTCAGCGCGGACTTCCCTTGCAGCAGAAGCACTGCGAAGCTTTTATGCCCAGGCGCAGCATCATCTGGATATTGAAGAGATTCAGCTGGGGTTGATCGAGATCATGAACCCGCATTTACGCAACCCTGTTTCCATGGAAGACCGACCGAGCGAAAGTGCAGAGCCGGTACTGCTCACTCGCCGCAGCGATTTGCGCGGAAGAACTCCCCACCAGATCGAGTATTTGCGTCAAATCCAGACCCATGACATTACGTTTTCAATTGGTCCGGCCGGCACCGGGAAAACTTACCTTGCGGTCGCGAGCGCGGTGGATGCGCTGGAACGGGGGATTGTTGCCCGCATCCTGCTGGTGCGTCCAGCGGTCGAGGCTGGCGAGCGGCTCGGGTTTTTACCAGGAGACATGGTCCAAAAAGTAGACCCTTACCTGCGCCCTCTCTACGACGCGCTTTACGATCTGATGGGCGTTGATAAAACCGGCAAGCAGTTTGAGCGCAACGCAATCGAGGTTGCACCTCTCGCCTTCATGCGCGGCCGCACGTTGAACCAGTCCTTCATCATACTCGACGAGGCGCAAAACACGACTCCCGAACAGATGAAAATGTTTTTGACCCGCATCGGCTTTGGATCGAAAGCAGTCATAACAGGCGACATAACCCAGATTGATCTGGCGAAGCACCAGAAAAGTGGACTTGTTGAGGCCAGGCAAGTTCTGGAAAAAGTGCGGGGAATTGCCTTCACCCATTTTAGTGCAGAAGATGTCGTGCGCCACCCGCTGGTACAACGGATCGTGAATGCATATGAAAAATACGAAAAGCAAGGATAGCGAAGCAGAGCATCCTTCCCCGAGCCGAAGTGGAGCTCCGCAGCTCAGATTGACTGTCCAATATGCGACCCATGGAGAAGGTATTCCCACACGGCCAATGTTCCGGAAATGGGTGAAAGCCGCACTGACGCAAGATGCCGAAATTGTATTGCGCGTCGTCGATGAACCGGAAGGTCACACCCTGAACCAGAGCTTTCGCGGCAAGGATTATGCGACCAACGTGCTGACCTTCAATTATGGCCATGATTACCGGGTTGATTACCCTGCTCCTCGGCCTTTATCAGGGGACATCGTGCTCTGTGCGCCCGTTATAGAACATGAGGCGCGGCAGCAAGGAAAAAACCTGGACGCGCATTACGCCCACCTTACCATACACGGGGTCTTGCACCTTCAGGGGCATGAACATGGAGAAGACGTCGAGGCGGAGGCAATGGAACAACTGGAAGTGGAAATTTTAGGCAGACTTGGGTACGAGGACCCCTATCGCGAAACCCGAACAGACTCGTCGAAAATACATGACAGTCTCGGGTGATGAGACTTCTGTCTCCTTGCCGACGGTAGGGCATGGAAAAAGGACGAAAAAGAGGAAAGATCTAACCAATATGGATGATCCGCCTAAACCGGGCTGGCTCGAGCGCCTGAGTGCTTTGCTTTTGCGCGAACCCGGAGATCGGGAGCAACTGCTTGCCTTGCTACGCTGCGCGTACGAGCGGAATCTCTTCGATTCTGACGCGCTCAACATGATTGAAGGCGCGATTCAGGTTTCGGAAATGCAAGCACGCGACATCATGATTCCACGCTCACAAATGGATGTGATCGACATCAGCGACCCTCCGGAAAAATTTATTCCTTTTGTTATCGAAAAGGCGCACTCGCGCTTTCCTGTAACCGAAAACGATAAAAACAACGTGATTGGGATCCTGCTTGCAAAAGACCTTTTACGCTACCATACAGGAGAAGAATTCAGCGTAAGGGATACGCTTCGTCCCGTGGTATTCATCCCGGAAGCGAAGCGGCTCAACGTATTGCTCAAGGATTTCCGAACCAACCGTAATCATATTGCAATCGTAGTGGATGAGTATGGGGCCGTTGCCGGCCTGCTGACTATCGAGGACGTGCTGGAGCAGATCGTGGGCGACATCGAGGATGAGCACGATTTCGATGAGGCAGAGGATAATATCGTACAGGATTCGGATGGTCACTACCGTGTCAAGGCGATTACCGAAATTGAAGATTTCAATGAACGGCTCGGGGCTGATTTCAGCGATACCGAATACGACACGGTGGGCGGCCTGGTACTGCACAAGTTCGGCAGGCTGCCCAAGAGAGGAGAAAGCGTTACCGAGGGCCAGTTCAAGTTCACTGTGCTGCGCGCGGATAGCCGCAGGCTATATACCCTGCTGGTGGAAAAGGTTCCATTACCAGTCCTGCAGCAATAGGAATCCTCAGGTCGGATGGCATTTCTTCTGGGGGAGAGGATTTTGAGAACATGAAATCTGCGCCGGTTGATTCCGCAGGTGAGGCGCCAGAAGTGGAGGTAATCGTCGAGATTCCGAAGGGCTGCTTTCTCAAGCGCGGTTCGACAGGCAGGATTGATTTCGTTTCGCCCCTGCCATGTCCCTATAATTACGGCTCTATTCCGGACTATCTTGGCCTTGAGGGCGACCTGCTGGATGCAGTGGTACTCGGTCCCCGCCTGCCCTTGGGGACGAAGGTTCGCACCCGGGCGTGGGGAGCGGTGATCTTGATGGATCGTGGTATGGCAGACGATAAGCTTATCTGCAGTAACCGTTTTCCCAATTCCCGGCAACGCGCGGAGATAATCCGCTTTTTCAGCTTTTATGCGAAATGCAAGGGAATGCTGAATATCTGGCGACATAGGCCGGGACGCAACGCCTGCGAAGGATGGTGTGAGGCGTCCGAGGCGCTTGCCCGGGCCCGGCCCAGGCCTACGGCGCGGCGAGAGCCCGTCGTTGGGTTCTAGGCCCTATTCTGTCGTTCAGGCTCGGTAGGCTGACAGAACTTCTTTAACGCCCCCCTTGTCTGTGAGTAGCCAGTCCCATTATTCCTTGGGCTATTCAAGAATTCCTTTGCCCCAACCGGTTTCTGGTGGCAGAATCGCGGCCTTTTCAAACTCCATTCGCTATTACTATGCCTCTCCTCGTTCTTGAAAAAACATCCCTCGCATTTGGACACCATGCGTTGCTGGATCAGGTGGATCTGCAACTTGATCCGGGCGAGCGGGTGGGGCTGATCGGCAGGAACGGGGGCGGGAAATCAAGCTTGCTTCGAATTCTCGCCGGTGAACTGGAGCCGGATGACGGAAAGGTCCGTCGCGCACCTTCATTGAAACTGGGTTACGTACCTCAGGAACCTGGACTGGACGCCTCCCTGACGGTGTTTGAAGAAGTGGCGAAAGGCCTCGGTGCAGTAAGTCAGTTTCTTGTCGAGTACCACGAAGCGTCTCGCCTTCTGGCCGAGCAGGAAGACGATATCGAAGTCCTTCTTTCCCATCTTCAAAATTTGCAGGCAGAGCTGGAAGCCCGGGACGGATGGCGCACCCAGGCGAGGGTCGAGACCGCCATTGGAAAGCTCGGCTTGTCCCCTGACGATCTGGTCGGAAATCTGTCAGGTGGCCAAAAAAAACGCGTGGCGCTCGCCCGTGCGCTTGTCGTTTCGCCCGACCTGCTGTTATTGGACGAACCTACCAATCACCTCGATTTTTCTTCGATTGAATGGCTGGAAGGCTTTCTCAAAACATTCCCCGGAGCAATACTGTTCATCACCCATGACCGCCGCTTCCTGAATAATATTGCGACGCGGATCATCGAGCTCGACCGTGGCAAACTCGCAAGTTTTCCCGGGAATTTTGCGGAGTACCAGCAAAAGAAAACGGAAATGCTCGAGATTGAAGCGATTCATTATCAAAAATTCGATAAGGTGCTGGCGCAGGAGGAGGTATGGATACGCAAGGGCGTCCAGGCGCGCTGCACCCGGAACGAGGGC